>NZ_JBRREI010000091.1:0-10391 GCF_056760195.1 Stenotrophomonas sp. STEN020 | reverse complement strand
GTACAAACCGCCGGCAAACCCCCCCCCTCGGTACGGGGTGGGGGGTTTTTTTTTTTTTTGGGCGGGGGCGGCCCGCCTCGGCCTAACCGCGCCACGGGCCCCCCCCCCCCCGCGCAAAGGCGTTGATTCATTGGGCGCTGTGGACGATGTTCTGACCAGGGCCTCGCTCGCAAGACAAATGCTGCAGGGGAGAGCCTGAAGAGTCACACGCGTGAATTGGGGTTTTGGCGGGCCTTTAGCAAAAGGCCGGTGCCGCTTACCAGACAGGCGACGATGGTCGCGATGGATAGCGGCAGGCCGAACTGCTGGTTTCCTACGGCGGCAAAGCCGGCATGGAGCAGGGCGGTCAGAACACCAATGCCGCCGCAGAGCAGGGCGTAGCGTATTGCTTGTGGCGTGCCAAGAATGACCTGCCGATAGCCGTGGAGCAGCAGGCCAACTGCCAGCGCGTTGAACAGCAGGAAGCCTTGTATGCCGCCAGGTACATGGAACATGTCCCATTCGTGCCAGTAGGCGGCATCTATCTGGTGAACGATCAGCGACAGCAGTGTTGCGGTGTACCAGCGATCCATCGTCAAAGAGCTCCTTGGTGGGGCGCCAGTCTAGTCAACTATCTTCACAACTACTCGCAGGTTCGACGTCGCATCAGCTTGAAGGCGCCGAGTGAGACTTAACGCTGCGCCGACCTTTCTGCGACGTCCGCCACCGGACCATGGCCGCCATCAAGTTCGTTCAGGTGAGGGTGGTCATGCAGCAGCGCGGTTTGCGCAGCCTGCGATTGTTGGCTGGTGGAGTTGGGGCCGGGTTTCGGCGGCGCGCGCTGGCGCCGGTCACGTTCTATCTGGTGCTGGCGGTTGTGGTGTTGATCACGGCGTGGCTTGGACGCAGCCATTGGCCGCAGCTTGCGCCGCTGGTGCTGCTGCTTTGTGCCGGGTTGCTGGGCTGGGTGCGGCAGGTGCGTCGACGTTGGCTTGGCGTCTATCTGTTGGCGGCTGTGTTGCTGTTGTTGCTGCAGTCGTCTTGGTCCGGGATTGCCGCCGCCGGGGTGGAGCGGGTAGCTGTCGTCGCGATGGCGTTGGGCTTGGCTCAGCTGCTGGTCCATACAGCGCGGGTGTTGCGGTTCGCGCGCGCGCTGCAACTGCAGGTTGATGGTCTGGACGATGCTGCAATTCTTGCCTTGCTGCCGCCGGAAGCTGCCGAGGATGCGCGGCAATGGTTGGGCGGTGATCAACGCAAAGTTGCTGAGTTGAGCGAAGTGGTCAGCTTGAGTGTGCTGTACGCGGCCTTGCAGTCGCCCGGTGCCCAGCGGCGCGATCTGCGTCGGATACTGATGGGTTAAAGCGTCTTGCGCAGGTAGATGCGCTCATGGCCGGGTGGAAAGTCGGGCAGTCGCCCGAAAACCTCATAACCGTGCCGGAGATAGAACCCTTCGGCCTGCCAGTCGAAGGTATCCAGCACAACGCTGTGCGCGCCTGCAGCCTTGGCTTGTTGCTCAGCCTGTAGCAGAAGTTGGCTCCCCAATCCCTGGCTGCGCAGCTCCGGATCAACCCACAGCACATGGATGGCGAGCCAGCCGGCGCAGATGTCGCCGAGCAATCCGCCGCGCAGGGCTCCGTGCTGGTCGTGGCTGGCCAGCTGCAGTGGCAGCTCGTCAAAACTATTGCCGCTGGCCTTGCGATTGAAGGCCAGCAGCTGCGCACAAAGCGCCTGCACATCCTGCGCGCTGGCTGCCTGAATCGCGCGCGGTGCAGACATCAGGCGTTGCGGTTATGGGCACGCATTGCGCGCTGCTTCTCACGGTCCCAGTCGCGTTCCTTGGCGGTGTCGCGCTTGTCGTGATTCTGCTTGCCCTTGGCCAGCGCGATCTCGATCTTGATCTTGTTCTTGCTCCAGTACATCGCGGTAGGCACCAGCGTGTAGCCGTCGCGCTCGACCCGGCCGATCAGTTTGTCGATCTCGCGACGGTGCAGCAGCAGCTTGCGCTGGCGGCGGTCTTCCGGAATGGTGTGGGTAGAGGCTTGGATCAACGGGGTGATCTGTGCGCCGATCAGGAAGATCTCGCCATCGCGCACATAGGCATAGGCGTCGGTCATGTTGCCGCGGCCGGCGCGGATCGCCTTGACCTCCCAGCCCTGCAGCACCAAGCCGGCTTCGACCCGATCTTCCAGGTGGTATTCGTGGCGCGCGCGCTTGTTCAACGAGATGGTTTTGTCGGCCGTCCCGTTCTTTGCTTTATCCTTGCTTTGTTTCGTGCTCATTTCCGTATTGTCTCCGATTCGGGGGCTTCCCGAACACTTTCTGTATCTGTATCGCCATGACAACCATTCGTCGCAGCGCGCTGGTCGAACACTCCGCCGAGCGCATGTTCAATCTGGTCAACGATGTCGCCGCCTATCCTGGCCGGTTCCGCTGGTGTGACAAGGCGGAAATTCTGGAGCAGGGCGAGGAGCGGCTGGTTGCCCGGCTGGATCTGGGGCTGGGTTCATTCCGTACCTGGTTCATGACCGAAAACACGCTGCAACGCCCGCACAGCATCGATATGAAGCTGCGCGAAGGCCCGTTCAAGCGCCTGCACGGCCGCTGGGAGTTCCATTCCCTGTCCGAAAGTGCCTGCAAGGTCACCTTGGAGCTGGAGTTCGAGCCGACCTCGCGGCTGCTCGGGCCGGCCTTGGCGCTGGGCTTCCAGGGTTTGGCCGATCGCATGGTCAACGACTTCGTGCGCGTGGCCGATCAGGAAGCCTGAGCGATGCGGGTAGAGGTGGTATTGGCCTGGCCGGACCGTTACCAGCAGCGTCAGCTGGAGCTGCCAGAGGGCTGCACGGTTGCCGATGCGGTGGCCGAGGCGGCCCTGGATGGCGCTGCCGAGGTGGTGGCAATCGCGGTGCACGGCGTGCTGGTGCGTCCGCAGCAGCTGCTGCAGGACGGTGACCGGGTGGAGCTGCTGCGCCCGTTGCTGGCCGACCCCAAAGAAAATCGCCGCCGGCGAGCGCGCGGCGGCGATTGATCTTGCGGCGGCTGCGTTGGATCAGCGGCCCTTTTTCTTGTCCTTGGCCAGGTTGCGGCCGAACTGGCGCACGCTGTTGCGTGCCAGGTCGCCGTCCTGGGTCGGGAAGTATTCGCCTTCCCAGCGGGTGACCTGGTCGTTCTCGAAGAACACGACGAAGTTTTTCACTTCGGTCTTGCCCAAGCGGTTCACGCGCTGGCTGGCGGTGTAGTCCCAGCGCTGGGCGTGGAACGGGTCAGCGATGGACGGCGTGCCCAGCAGCGCATTGACCTGCTGCTTGCTTTGGCCGACCTGCAACTGCGCCACGGACTGTTCACGGATCAGGTTGCCCTGATAGATGGGCTGCTTGTAGATGATGCCGCAGCCAGTAGTGGACAGGGCGACAACGGCGATCAACAGGAGGTTGCGCATTAGGTAGGGCAGTTGAGGAAATCAGGTCGATGATACACTCCCCGGCACCCAGCGCGATCTGACCGGAGATAACTGGCGTTAAACCGCCAATGAACACGATGGCTATGGAATCCAATGACCTGCGCAAAGTCGGCCTGAAGGTTACGCATCCGCGGATGCGCATCCTTGCCCTGCTTGAACAGAACACCCCCCAACACCACCACCTCACTGCCGAGGACATCTACCGCCAGTTGCTTGATTGCGGTGATGAGATCGGGCTGGCCACGGTCTACCGTGTACTGACCCAGTTCGAAGCGGCTGGGCTGGTCCTCAAGCACAATTTTGAAGGCGGCCAGGCTGTTTATGAGCTGGACCGTGGCGGCCACCACGATCATATGGTGGACGTGGACTCGGGCAAGATCATCGAGTTCGAAAGCCCGGAAATCGAGGAGCTGCAGCGGAAGATCGCGGCAGAGCACGGTTTCGAGCTGGAAGAGCACTCGTTGGTGTTGTACGTGCGTAAGAAGCGTAAGTAAGGTTTTGGCGGCACGGCCCTTGGGCTGTTGCTTCTGAATTGAAAACACCGGCCAATGGCCGGTGTTTTTGTTTGTGTCCGGCCCTTTGCCAAAGGCCAAGCGCTTGGATGTAGTGCCGAGCCATGCTCGGCAGGGGCTTTCCCAAGGCACTGTCAGAGTCGTTGTAGTGCCGAGCCATGCTCGGCAGGGGCTTTCCCAAAGCACTGTCAGAGCCGTTGTAGTGCCGAGCCATGCTCGGCAGGGGCCTCGCCGACAAGGCGTCAGCGGGAGGTGCTTCCGCTTTGAGATCTGCTCCCTCCCTTTCGCGCAGCGAAGGGGAGGGTTGGGGAGGGGTGCTTTTGGAGCAGAGCCTCAAGAGCCAAGAGCTGCCCTCACCCCAACCCCTCTCCCGCAGGCGGGAGAGGGGCTTTAGAGCCACGGCGAGATCCAAAGCCACAGCCAGATCCAAAGCCAAAAGCCAGATCCAAAACCAAAGCCAGATCCAAAACCAAAGCCAGATCCAAAACCAAAGCCAAAGCCAAAGCCAAAAGCCAAAGCCAAAGCCAGAAAGCAAAGCCAAAGCCAGAAAGCCAAAGCCAAAGCCAGAAAGCCAAAGCCAGAAAGCCTCCCGGCCTCAGGCTTCCGTCAGCAGCTTCCGCGCCGCAGCCCGCGCTTCCTTGCTGACCTCCGCACCGCCCAGCATCCGCGCAAGCTCTTCCTCGCGGCCCTTGGCATCCAACAGCTCAACCGCGCTCTGGGTTATACCTTCCACCGGTGCCTTGCTTACCCGGTAATGCGCATGGCCCTTGGAGGCGACCTGCGGCAAATGGGTCACGCACAACACCTGCCGGCGCTCGCCCAAGGCGCGCAGCTTCTTGCCGACGATGTCGGCAATCGCGCCGCCAATGCCGGAGTCCACTTCGTCGAAAACCATCGTTGGCACTGCATCCAGGCCCAGTGCGGCGACTTCGATGGCCAGGGAAATGCGCGACAACTCACCACCCGAGGCCACTTTGCGTAGCGCCCGGGCTGGCTGGCCGGCGTTGGCGGCGACCAGGAATTCCACCCGCTCGGCACCATTCGGGTCCGGGCGCAGCTGTGCTTGCGGCTCCAGCTCGATCCGGAACTGACCGCCGCCCATGCCCAGCTCGCCGATCAGCGTGGTGGTGGTGTTCGAGAGCGAGGCGGCGGCCGCTTGGCGGCTGTTGGAAAGGATCGCGGCCACGGCTTGCCAGCGGGTAGCGGCCTTGTCGATCTCGCCGGCCAGCTTGGCCAGGCGCTCGTCGGCGCCGCGTAGTTGGTCCAGCTCGGTTTCGAGGCGGTCGCGGGTGGCGGCGAGCTCTTCCATCGGCACGCGATGCTTGCGGGCCAGATCGTGCAGGCGGCTTAGGCGGCGCTCGATGTCTTCAAAAGCTTCCGGGTCGCTGTCCAGGTCGTCCTGGACCCGGTCCAGCTGGGCCAGCGCTTCGTGCAGTTGGATACCGGCGGCATCAAGCATGGCGTCGACTTCGCCGAGGCGGGCGTCGTGCTGGCTGACCCGGCCCAGTTCGTGGCGCACCTGCTGCAACAGCGACAGCAGCGAAGGGCCGTCTTCATCGCCATTGAGCAGGCCGCCGGCGCGCTGGCAGGCTTCAATCAGTGCGGTGGAATGGGCCTGGCGGCGGTGGCTGGCGCCCAGCGCGACAATCGCCGCAGGCTCCAGGTCTTCGCGCTGCAGCTCGCCGAGCTGGTGCTCAAGAAAGCCGATCCGGTCGGAGACATCGCCTTGCTGGGACAGCACATCGCGCTCGTCCAGCAGCGTCTGCCATTGCGCCGCAGCGCTGCGCACAGCACTGCGCTCAGCCTCATTGCGGGCGAACGCGTCGAGCAGGGCAAGCTGGCTGGGCCGCGACAACAACGCCTGCTGGTCGTGCTGGCCGTGGATCTCGACCAGAAAGCCGGCCAGTTCGGATAGCTGCGACACCGGGACCGGGCGGCCATTGATGAAGGCGCGGGAGCCGCCATCGGCGCGGATCACCCGCCGCAGCTGGCATTGTTCTTCGTCGTCGAGCTCGTTGTCGCGCAGCCAACTGCGCGCCGGGGCGTCGTCGTCCAGGCTGAATTCGGCCGAGAGCTCGGCGCGGCTGGCGCCGTGGCGGACCACGCCGGAGTCGGCGCGCAGGCCGGACAGGAAGCCTAACGCGTCCACCATCAATGACTTGCCGGCGCCGGTCTCACCGGAAACGACAGTCATGCCTGGGCCGAACTCGAGTTCGGTGGCGCGGACAACGGCAAAATCCTTGATCGATAGATGTCTGAGCATGGCTGGCAGGTCTAGGGGCCGCGCAAAGCTAGCATGCGGGCCGGGCAGGTCAATGTAGGACAGGCGATGGCCGGCCCAGATTAGGAACAATGCGTCTCATGGAGTGAGCCGGAGCCTTGAAACTTTCGGTACAGCCCACATACGGGTCGGGGTAGGCGGCAGAACATCCGCCAAGGAACCGAAAATGAACCAAGAGCACACTGAATTCGACCCCGAGAACGCCGCCATGGGCGGTGACGACGCGCACCACGACCAGATCGAGGCGCTGCGCGCCGAGCTGGAGCAGGTCAAGGCCGAATCGCTGCGCGAACGCGCCGATCTGGAGAACCAGCGCAAGCGCGTGGCCCGTGACATCGACCAGGCCCGCAAGTTCGCCAACGAGAAGCTGCTTGGCGCGTTGCTGCCGGTGTTCGACAGCCTCGATGCAGGCTTGGCTGCCGCTGGCAGCGAGCCCAATCCGCTGCGCGAAGGTATGGAACTGACCTACAAGCAGCTGCTCAAAGTAGCCGCTGACAACGGTCTGGTCCTGCTGGACCCGGCCGGCCAGGCCTTCAATCCGGAGCATCACCAGGCCATCAGCCAGGTGCCGGCGCCGGCAGGCGTGGCCCCGGGCGCGGTAGTGACCGTGTTCCAGAAGGGCTACCTGCTCAACGAGCGCCTGCTGCGGCCGGCGCTGGTTGTGGTGGCCCAGGCCGACTGATCGGCCGCGCTGGCTGGCCGCTGCCTAAATCAGGCGCGGCCGCCGGCAAACAGTGTTTCGGGGATGACTTGAATGTCATCAGGTCCTTCCCCATATCCCATTCATCCCCGGCGGCTGCCGGCAAACGAATACTCAGGAGTCCCCCATGGGCAAGATCATTGGTATCGACCTCGGCACCACCAACTCGTGCGTGGCGATCATGGACGGCGGCAAGGCCCGCGTCATTGAAAACTCGGAAGGCGACCGCACCACGCCCTCCATCGTCGCCTACACCAAGGACGGCGAAGTACTGGTGGGTGCCTCGGCCAAGCGTCAGGCCGTCACCAACCCGAAGAACACCTTCTACGCGGTGAAGCGCCTTATCGGCCGCAAGTTCACCGACGCCGAAGTGCAGAAGGACATCGCCCACGTGCCGTACGGCATCCTGGCGCATGACAATGGCGACGCATGGGTACAGACCAGCGATGCCAAGAAGATGGCACCGCAGGAAATCTCTG
Source organism: Stenotrophomonas sp. STEN020 (assembly GCF_056760195.1). Lineage (NCBI taxonomy): Bacteria > Pseudomonadati > Pseudomonadota > Gammaproteobacteria > Lysobacterales > Lysobacteraceae > Stenotrophomonas > Stenotrophomonas sp. STEN020. The sequence goes on along the minus strand of NZ_JBRREI010000091.1, from coordinate 2,983 downwards.
CCCGCGTGCTGGAAAAGATGAAGAAGACCGCCGAAGACTTCCTCGGTGAAAAGGTCACCGAAGCGGTCATCACCGTGCCGGCTTACTTCAACGACAGCCAGCGCCAGGCAACCAAGGACGCAGGCCGTATTGCCGGTCTGGACGTCAAGCGCATCATCAATGAGCCGACCGCGGCTGCCCTGGCCTATGGCCTGGACAAGGGTGACAACAAGGACCGCAAGATCGTTGTCTACGATCTGGGCGGCGGCACCTTCGACGTGTCGATCATCGAGATCGCCAACGTCGACGGCGAGAAGCAGTTCGAAGTGCTGGCCACCAACGGTGACACCTTCCTGGGCGGCGAAGATTTCGACAACCGCGTCATCGAATACCTGGTTGAAGAGTTCCAGAAGGACCAGGGCATCGACCTGCGCAAGGATCCGTTGGCTCTGCAGCGCCTGAAGGACGCCGCTGAGCGCGCCAAGATCGAGCTGTCGTCCGCGCAGCAGACCGAAGTGAACCTGCCGTACGTCACTGCAGACGCTTCCGGTCCGAAGCACCTGAACATCAAGCTGACCCGCGCCAAGCTGGAAAGCCTGGTCGAAGAGCTGATCAAGAAGTCGATCGAGCCGTGCCGCGTTGCGTTGAATGACGCCGGTCTGCGTTCGAGCGACATCAGCGAAGTGATCCTGGTCGGTGGTCAGACCCGCATGCCGAAGGTGCAGCAGGCTGTTACCGAGTTCTTCGGCAAGGAACCGCGCAAGGACGTCAACCCGGACGAAGCCGTGGCACTGGGTGCTGCGATCCAGGGCGGCGTGCTGGGCGGCGACGTCAAGGACGTGCTGCTGCTGGACGTGACCCCGCTGTCGCTGGGTATCGAGACCATGGGTGGCGTGTTCACCAAGATCATCGAAAAGAACACCACCATCCCGACCAAGGCCTCGCAGACCTTCTCGACCGCCGAGGACAACCAGTCGGCCGTGACCGTGCACGTCCTGCAGGGTGAGCGCGAGCAGGCCCGTTACAACAAGTCGCTGGCCAAGTTCGACCTGTCCGGCATCGAGCCGGCACCGCGCGGCATGCCGCAGGTTGAGGTGTCCTTCGACATCGACGCCAACGGCATCCTGCACGTGTCGGCCAAGGACAAGAAGACCAACAAGGAACAGAAGGTCGAGATCAAGGCCGGTTCGGGTCTGTCCGAGGAAGAGATCGCACGCATGGTCGCCGACGCGGAAGCCAACCGCGAAGAAGACAAGAAGTTCCAGGAGCTGGTGCAGACCCGCAACCAGGCTGACGGTCTGATCCACGCCACCCGCAGCGCCATCACCGAGCATGGCAGCAAGGTTGGCGGCGACGTGATCGGCAAGGTTGAAGCCGCACTGGCCGATCTGGAAACCGCAATGAAGGGCGACGACAAGGCGCAGATCGAAGCCAAGTCGAAGTCGCTGGAAGAAGCCGGTCAGGCGTTGTTTGCCGCCGCTTCTGCCGGTGAGCAGGGCCCGGCTGCGGGTGCCGATGCCGGCGCCCAGTCCAATGACGACGTAGTGGACGCTGAGTTCACCGAAGTCAAAGACGACAAGAAGTAAGGCTGGGAATCGTGAATGGGGATTCGGGATTCGGAACTGCGGTTCCGGGTTCCGGATCCCTTTCCGGCATCTGCAAGTCAGCTGCTGTCCTTAACCCCGAAAACCCGACTCTGAAACCATGTGCCGATGAAACGCGATTATTACGAAGTACTGGGCGTAGCCCGCACCGCAACCGATGAAGAGCTGAAGAAGGCCTATCGCCGTTGCGCGATGAAGCACCACCCGGACCGCAACCCGGGCGATGCTGCCGCTGAATCTGCCTTCAAGGAGTGCAAGGAGGCGTACGAAACCCTGTCCGACGGCAATAAGCGGCGCATGTATGACGCCCACGGCCACGCTGCGTTTGAACACGGCATGGGCGGTGGTGGCGGTGGTCCGGGTGGTCCGGACATGAACGATATTTTCGGCGACATCTTCGGCAATATCTTTGGCGGAGGTGGCGGCGGTCCGCGCCAGCCGCGTCGCGGTGCCGACATCGGCTACGTGATGGAGCTGGACCTGGAAGAAGCGGTAGCTGGCGTTGAACGCCGCATCGAGATTCCGACCCTGGCCGAGTGCGGTGATTGCGACGGCAGCGGCTCGGAAGACCGCAAGGTCGAGACCTGTAATGTCTGCGGTGGTCGCGGCCAGGTGCGCGTGCAGCGTGGCATCTTTGCCATGCAGCAGGCCTGCCATAACTGCGATGGTCGCGGTCAGATCATCAGCAAGCCGTGCAAGACCTGCCACGGCAACGGTCGCATCGAAGAAGACAAGGTGTTGTCGGTCAAAGTGCCGGCAGGCGTGGACACCGGTGACCGCATCCGCCTGCAGGGCGAAGGCGAGGCCGGCCCGGCTGGTGCCCCGGCGGGCGACCTGTACGTGGAAGTGCGCGTGCGCGAGCATGCCATCTTCACCCGCGATGGCGACGACCTGCACTGCGAAGTGCCGGTGCGTATCTCGCAGGCAGCGCTGGGCGACGCGATCCGCGTGGCAACCCTGGGCGGCGAAGCGGAAATCCGTATCCCGGCCGAGACCCAGACCGGCAAGCTGTTCCGCCTGCGTGGCAAGGGCGTCAAGTCGGTGCGCAGTCGCACCGAAGGCGACCTGTACTGCCGCGTCGTGGTGGAAACCCCGGTCAACCTGACGGCCGAGCAGCGCAAGTTGCTGGAGCAGTTTGAAGCCACCTTCAGTGGCGACGAAGCGCGCAAGCACTCGCCGAAGTCGGCGACTTTCATCGATGGTGTGAAGGGCTTCTGGGAACGCATGAAGTCCTGATGCGTCACCTGTAGTGCCGAGCCATGCTCGGCATTGGCCTTACCGGAAAAATGTCCCCTGTAGTGGGGGGGGGGGGGGCGGGGGGGGGGGGGGCGCCCGGCGACCGCCCCCCCCCGCCCCGCCGCGCAACGCAAAAAAAAAAAAAAAAAAAAAAAAGATGAAGT
>NZ_JBRREI010000090.1:0-10467 GCF_056760195.1 Stenotrophomonas sp. STEN020 | reverse complement strand
GCACTACAGCTTGAGCCCCTTTACCGTTTACGGGAGAGGGGTTGGGGTGAGGGCAGCTTTTCGCTGGTAACGCCCCTGCCGAGCATGGCTCGGCACTACCGCCAGCAGCACAGCGGCCCCTTCCCCAACCCTCCCCTTGGCCTTAGGCCAAGGGGAGGGAGCGCATGGCCACTACCAGACCTTGACCCGCTGCTCAGGAGCCAGATACAGCTTCTGCCCTTCCTTCACATCGAACGCCGGGTACCACGCATCCAGGTTGCGCACGGTCAACGCACGGAACTGGCCCGGTGCATGCACATTGGTCAGCAGCGAATTACGCAGTGCCTGCTCACGTGCCTTGCTGCGCCATGCCTGGGCAAAACCCAGGAAGAAACGCTGGTCCGGAGTGAAACCTTCCAGCGTCTGCTCCTGCTTGCCCTGCAGTGACAGGCGATAGGCGTCATAGGCGGTGCCGAGGCCGGCAACGTCGGCGATGTTTTCGCCCAGCGTCAGGCGACCGTTGACGCGCACGCCCGGGAACGGCTCGTAGCTGTCGAACTGCATGGCCAGCGCATCACCGGCAGCGTTGAACTTCTTCAGGTCGTCGGCCGTCCACCAGTTGTGCAGCTTGCCGGTTTCATCGAACAGCGCGCCGGCATTGTCGAAGCCATGGCTGATTTCATGACCGATCACCGCACCGATGGCGCCGTAGTTGATCGCATCATCAGCAGCACCGTCGAAGAACGGCGGCTGCAGGATCGCTGCCGGGAACACCAGACGGTTTTCCAGCGGCACGTTCATCGCATTGATGGTCTGCGGCAGCATCGCCCATTCGCTGTGGTCGACCGGCTTACCGAGTTTGGCGATATTGCGCTGGTACTCGAACAGCGAGGCGCGCTGGGCGTTGCCCAGTGCATCGTCCGCCTTCACTTCCAGCGCACTGTAGTCACGCCACTTGCTCGGGTAGCCCATGTCCACCTTGAGCCCGGCAACCTTGGCCTTGGCGTGCGCCTTGGTTTCCGGCGACATCCATTCCAGCGCGTCGATGCGCTTGGCGAAGGCGGCGATGATGTTCTTGGCCATCTCATCGGCGCGTGCCTTGGTGCTGGCATCGAAGTGGCGCTCGACGTAGATCTTGCCAACCGCCTCGCCAACAGCGGTATTGGTCTCGGCCACCGCGCGCTTCCAGCGATCGCTCTGCTGCGGGGTGCCGCTCATGGCGGTGCCGTGGAACGCGAAGTGGGCATCGGCGAAGGCCTTGGGCAGGTACGCCGCTGCCTCATCCAGTGCGTGGAAGGCCATGTAGTCCTTCCATACATCCAGCGGCTCGCTGGCGACCAGCTTGGACAGGCCGGCCACAGCCTTGGGTTGCCAGACGATGAAGTCCTGCTGGGTGCCCAGGTTGGCGCCTTCCAGGAAGGCCTTCCAATCCATGCCCGGTGCCTTGCCGGCGAGGTCGGCCTGCTTCCAGGCGTTTGCGCCCTTCTGCACGTCGTTGGTTTCTTCTTGGGTGGCGTGGGCGCGGGCGATTTTGGTTTCCAGCGCGACGATGCGCGCCGCCTTGGCGGCTGCATCCTTGTCGCCGGACAACTCCAGCAGCTTGCTCACATAGCCTTCATAGGCTTTGCGCAGCTCGGCCATGCGGCCGTCCTGCAGGTAGAAGTCGCGGTCCGGCATGCCCAGACCGCCCTGCACCAGGTAGGGCGCGTTGCGGCCGGGCTGCAGCAGATCCACCGATACCCACACGCCGAACAGGTGCGGAGTGTAGAAGTTGGTGGCGTTGAGCAGATCCACGTCGGCACGCATGCTGGCGCCCAGTGCCTTGGCCAGCGCCGGCTTGTCGGCAATACCGGCAATGGCTTGCAGCGCCGGCTGCACCGGCGCGGTGCCGCGCGCCTCGATGCCCGCTTCGTCCATGAATGCGGCGTAATAATCACCGATCTTGCGGACTTCGCCGGGGTTGGCCTTGCCGGCTTCTTCCATGATGGCGCGGGTGTCGGCCAATGTTTTCTCTGCGATCACATTGAAGCTGCCATAACTGGAGCGATCGGCCGGTATCTCGGTGCGCTGCACCCATTGCCCATTGGCGAAATCGTAGAAGTTGTCGCCGGCGGCGACGCTGCGGTCCATGCCGCTGGCATCAAAGCCAAAGCTGCCCAGCTGCGGTTTGGCTGCGGCGGTGGCCGCTGCCGGTGTTGCGCTGGTATCAGCGGCGGGCGCGCTGGCGTCTTTTGCACAACCGCTGAGGGCAAGTGCGGTGCCGATTGCCAGTACCAGGAAGGAACGTTGCAAAGCCATGACGGTATCCGGAGGATGTGTGTGACAAGTCTAGACCTCGAACCCCGTTCACAAAGATATTGATTCTGGCACTTGACGGATGTGCACAAGTGCGGGGAATGCGAGAAAATTGGTCACGCACTCTTCACGCCGACGGTGATTGTGCTGCATGCTTGAGCGAACGCGCTGCAGATGGTGTCTGGGGAGACATTGGCAGGGTGGAGTATGTGGTGTTCGCATGCGACCGTTGCAGGTCCCCACCTGCCGGTTCCTAGTTGTAGTGATGCCAGGACCAACATACGCAATGCCAGCTTTCCGCCTACTGATACGTTGGACTCACCGGTGACTCGGACGCCGGCTCATCCATTGCGGGTCATGATCATTGCCGGCGTGGCGGTGGGTTTGCTGTTGGCAGGCGGCATGATCAGCATGTTGTGGAACGACCGCAGCAGTCGGCTTGAGGCAGCGCAGCGGCAGTCGGCGGCGCTGGCCAGCGGCAGCAGCCGTCTTTTGCGCGCGCAGCTGGTCACCTGGGAACGCGCGTTGCGCGGCACCGCCAGCGATACCCGGGAGTTTTATCGACAGGTGCCTGATCAGGCGCCTGCTTTGTTTGAGGCCAGCCTGCGCGGTGTGCTGGAGCGCAACCAGGACCTTGCGTCCATCACCTTGGTAGATGATCGCGGTGTGCCACTGTCGGCCGGAACGGGCGATCTCACCTTGCAGAGTTGGGTGGTTCCGGAAAATCGCCTGCTCAACGGTGGTCTCTATATCGGTGCGCTGGAGGAGACCGCCGACAAGCATTGGTTGCTGCGTGCAGCCTTGCAGGTGCAGCCGGGCCAGTGGTTGTTGACACGGGTGCGGCTGGGAGCATTTCAGGATGTGGTCAGTGGCCTGGATCTGGGGCGCGATGGCACCGCCTCCATTGGCAACCGTTATGGGCAGTTGCTGGCCCATAGTCGTGATCCCGAGCGCTTGATCGGCAGCCCGCTGGCGAAGCCGATGCGGGTTCTGCCGCCATCACCGACGGTATTGCGACGTGGTGTGGTGACCAGCCCCTTTGACGGCCAGCGCCGCATCGCAGCGGTCAGCGTGCCAACAGATTTCCCATTGAGTCTGTATGCCTCACTGTCCTACCGCGAGGTGATGGCGGGTTGGTATCTGCTGCTGTATGCCTCCATCGGCATCTATCTGCTGTATCTGGCTGGTTTTGCCTACCTGCTGTATCGGGTTGACCGCAGTGCCCGTCACCAGCAGCAGCTCAGCGAAGAGCTGCAGGCCGGCAATGCCGAGCTGGCGTTGGCGCACGAAGTTGGCAAGGTCGGCACCTGGTCCATCCATGGCGAACGACCGATCGTGTACTGGTCGGCGCTGACCCAGCAGATGCTGTCCGTGGCTGGGCGCAGCACCTCGCTGGAAGGATTTCTGGCGCGGGTGCATGAAGAAGACCGTGCCTGGTTGAAGGACATGCTGGTGCGCGCGCTGGCCGGCAAGGGAGCCTTGAACGCGATGTTCCGGCTGCGCAGTGGCGATGGTTCCTTGCGCTGGCTGTCGGCGCGCGGTGAGCTGGTCGACGATGCGGGTGACGGCAAGCGCCTGGCGGGCGCGGTGGTCGACATCAGCGAGCGGGTCAACACCGAGGCGCGCGCGCAGGAGGCGCAGCGCCAGTTCCGGCTGGTGTTCGATCGCAACCCGGCGCCGTTCTGGATCTTCGATCTGATCACCTTGCGCTTCCTGGAAGTGAACCAGGCCGCAATCGATCAATACGGTTATAGCCGCGATGAGTTCCTGGCGATGTCCATCCTCGACATCCGCCCTGCAGCGGAATGGGACGAGATCCGCCAGACCGCCGGCCGTGCCTTGAGTGGCGATCTGCTGGGGCTGCAGGTCAGCACGCACCTGCGCAAGGATGGCAGCGCCTTCCATGTGCAAGGGCATTTCGCCAAGCTGGAATTTGCCGGTCGCAATGCCTGCCTGGTGCTGGCCGAGGATGTCAGCCAGCGCTTGCGTTACGAGAACGAACTGGCCTACCGCGCCAGTCACCATGCCGGCACCGGCCTGCTGACCGTGCGTGCACTGTCCGAGCGGCTGGATGCCGGCAGTCTGGGTTACACCATTGCCCACGTGCAGTTGCGTGGCCTGCAGATGATCACCGATACCCTCGGTCGTGATGCCGGTGAAGAGGCGCTGCGCGCGGTGTCGGTGCGGCTGGGTGGCCTGGCTGCCCGCTATGGCCTGCTGGCGCACCAGCCAGCCGAGGACTTCGTGCTGGCGATAGAAGGCGAGGGCGATCCGCAGATGGCACTCAATGCCTTGTTGGCGGCGGTGGCCGAGCCCATCCGTGGCCGCGATACCTATCACCAGCTGGAAGCACGCATCGGTGTGGCCAGCTGCCCGCAGGACGGCGAACTGGCCGAGCAGGTGCTGGGCCGCGCCGCACAGGCGGCGCACGCTGCGCGCGAAACCGGTGTTGCCCTGCTGCGCTTCAATACCGGCATGGCGGCGCATTACACCGAGCGGCTGCAGTTGGCCGGGCGCATCCATATGGCCATCGACCGCGGCGAATTCCTGCTGCACTTCCAGCCCATCATGGATGCCTCCGAAGGCAGCCCGGTGGCGCTGGAGGCGTTGCTGCGCTGGCCGCAGGCCGATGGCAGCTTCATCGCGCCGGCTGACTTCATCCAGTTGTGCGAAGACACCGGTCTGATCATCGCGCTGGGCCGCTGGGTGATCCACGCCGCCGCACGTGCGCAGAAACAATTGTCTGCCGCCGGCTGGCAGCACCTGCCGATCGCGGTGAACGTCTCGGCGGTACAGCTGTTCAACAGCGACCTGGTCGGCGAGTTCAGCCGTGCCATGCAGGACCACGGACTGGCCCGTGGTGCGCTGCAGATGGAGCTCACCGAGAGCGTGCTGATGCGCAATCCGACCCAGGCGCTGCAGACCTTGGGGCACCTGCATGCCAATGGCGTGGGCGTGGCACTGGATGATTTTGGTACCGGCTTCTCCAGCATGTCCTACCTGCAGCATTTGCCGCTGGATTCGCTGAAGATCGACCGCGGTTTTGTCAGCGACGTCGAAAGCAATCCGCGCAACGCCGCCATCTGCCGTGCGCTGTTGTCGTTGGGCCACAGCATGGGCTTGTCGGTGATCGCCGAGGGCGTGGAGACCGAGGGCCAGCGGCGCTGGCTGGCCGCGCATGGTTGCGACCAGGTGCAGGGCTATCTGCTGGGCCGGCCGATGCCGCTGGAGCAGGTACTGACGATGCTGGCAGACAGCCGCTCAGTCTGAGCGAGCGGCGTCTTCGTCTAGGCATTCGACCAGATAGTCGATGAAACTGCGCACCTTGGGTGCCAGATGGCTGCGGCTGGTATAGACCGCATAAATGCCGATGGTCGGCACCTCCCAATCAGGTAGTACCGGTATCAGGCGGCCATCGGCAAGTGCCTGGTCGATGATGAAATCGGGCTGGGCGATGATGCCCATGCCGGCGATGGCGGCCTCACGCAGCACCTCACCGTTGTTGGCGCGCAGATGCGGCTGCAGCGCGATGCTGACCTCGCCCTGCGGCCCTTGCAGCTGCCAGGTGTCGCCGCCGGCAGAGTAGGTGTAGGACAGGCACTCGTGCCCGGGCAGATCCTGCGGGGTGGCAGGTGTGCCGCGGCGGGTCAGATAGGACGGTGCCGCGCACAGACGGATGCGGACCTGGGCCAGGTGCCGGGCGATCAGGTTGGGTGCAGGCTGGCGGGTGATGCGGATGGCCAGATCAAAGCCCTCCTCGACCATGTCCACCTGCCGGTCCGACAGCTGCAGATCCAGTTCTACCTGTGGGTAACGCGCGCTATAAGCCGGAAGCAGCGCGCCCAGCCGGGCAATGCCATAACTGACCGGTGCATTGATTCGCAGCCGCCCTGAAGGCTGCAGCGCCTGTGCGCCAACCGAGGCTTCCAGCTCGTCGAACTCTGCCAGCAGCTGCACGCAGCGTTGGTAATAGGCGGCGCCAGCGCTGGTCGGGCTGACCCTGCGCGTGGTGCGGTTGAGCAGGCGGGTGGACAGGCGCTTCTCCAGTGCGGCGACCTGGCGGGTGACGGCGGCGGTGGAGATGTCCAAGGCATCGGCGGCGGCGCTGAAGCCATTGCGCTCGACCACCGCGACAAACACCCGCATGGCATCGATGGTGTCCATTGTTTCCGTTTCCGCAATAAAACGTTGTCGTCGAGATTATTTGTTGTCGCTGCCCTGGGCAATAACCTGTGCACTCTCCAAACCCCGACAGGGAGCCCACGATGAGCAGCCAGCTGCCTTCCCTCTATATCTCGCATGGTTCACCGATGACCGCCCTGCAGCCGGGGCTGGTTGGCCCGCGCCTGGCCGAACTGGCCGCCGGGATGCAGCGGCCGCGGGCAATCGTGATGGCCTCGGCACATTGGCTGCGGCGGGCGCCGCAGGTATCGGCCGCGGCCCAGCCGGAGACCATTCACGATTTTGGTGGCTTCCCGGAGGAGCTTTACCAGCTGCAGTACCCGGCACCGGGTGCTCCGGCATTGGCTCAGGACGTGGCGCAGCGGCTGGCCGATGCCGGCCTGCAGCCGAGCATCGACCCGCAGCGCGGGCTCGATCATGGCGCCTGGGTGCCGCTGCGCTACCTGTACCCGGAGGCCGACATTCCGGTGCTGCAGGTGTCGATCCAGCCGGGGCTCGGCCCGAAGCACCAGTTTGCGATGGGCCGTGCGCTGGCGCCGCTGCGCGAGCAGGGCGTGTTGCTGATCGGCTCGGGCAGCATCACCCACAACCTGCATGACTGGCGCAATTACCAGGATGGCAAGGAAGCGCCTTACGTGCGCCCGTTCATCCAGTGGGTGGAGCAGAAGCTTGAGGCCGATGATCTGCCGGCGATGTTCGACTATCGCCAGCAGGCACCGTTCCCGGCGCAGGTGCATCCCACCGATGAACACCTGTTGCCGCTGTACTTCGCGATGGGTGCGGCCGGCAGCGATGAACTTGGTGCGCAGCGGATCGATGCCGGTATCGACATGGGATTCCTGGCGATGGATATCTACCGCTTTGATGGCAAGGCGTGATTGACGGCTGGAGGTGCCAGTTCGGCGTGCAGCTCGGGAACCAGCGCTGCACGCTGAGTGATCTGGCATTGGCTTGATGCGATTGCGCGTATTGATCAAGCACATCGACAACAGCATCGCCTGATTGCTGTGGTAATTTCCCGGTATTCATCCGCCACTGCCAGTGTCGGCAGCCTGCTGTCGTGGTAGTGAATCCGTGGAACGGGCATGCACACGATTGAAGTAGTTCTGGCGATGCTGGTGGCGGTTGTCGCCAGTGGCTATCTGGTAAGAATCCTCCCTTTCTCATTGCCGTTGCCCTTGGTGCAGATCGGCTTGGGCGCGCTGATTGCGGGCGTGTTCAATCGCGGCCATGCGCTTGAGCCGGACATGTTCTTCCTGCTGTTCCTGCCGCCGCTGCTGTTTCTGGATGGTTGGCGCATTCCCAAACAGGGCCTGTTCCGCGACAAGGGCGCGATCCTGGAGCTGGCGTTCGGGCTGGTGGTGTTCACCGTGCTTGGCGCCGGTCTGCTGATCCACTGGATGATTCCATCGATGCCGCTGGCAGTGGCATTCGCTCTGGCAGCGATCATCTCGCCGACCGATCCGGTAGCGGTCAGTGCGATTGCCTCGCGCGTGCCCATTCCCAAGCGACTGATGCACATCCTGGAAGGCGAGTCGCTGTTGAACGACGCCTCCGGTCTGGTCTGCTTCCGCTTTGCGGTGGCGGCGGTGATGACCGGCTCGTTCTCGCTGGCGCAGGCCTCGCTGACCTTCCTGTGGGTGGCCTTGGCCGGTCTGGCCATCGGCGTGGCGGTGACCTGGAGCGTGTCCACCTTCCAACGCTGGCTGTGGCGCAGCTTCGGTGAGGAGCCGGGCGCTGCGCTGCTGGTCAACCTGCTGATTCCGTTCGCCGCCTACCTGCTGGCCGAAGAACTGCATGCATCCGGCATCCTCGCCGCGGTCGCTGCTGGCGTGACCATGAGTTACGTGGAGCTGACCGGCCGCATCAGCGGCAGCATGCGCGTGCAGCGCAATGCGGTGTGGAACATGGTGCAGTTCAGTTTCAACGGCATCATCTTCGTGCTGCTCGGCGAGCAGTTGCCGGGCATTGTTGAACGCGCGATCGAGACCATGTCCTCCACCGGCCATCACAGCGCGTGGTGGCTGCTGGTCTATGTGCTGGCGATCAATGCCGTGCTGGTGGTGTTGCGACTGGTCTGGGTGTGGCTGTCGCTGCGCTGGAACCTGCTGCGGGCGCGGATGCGTGGCGAGAAAGAAACCACCAGTACCTCGTGGCGGGTGGTGCTGGCGATGTCGGTGGCCGGCGTTCGCGGCGCGATCACCCTGGCTGGCGTGTTGACCCTGCCGCTGATGGTGCCCGGCGGCGAGCCGTTCCCGGCACGTGATCTGGTGATCTTCCTGGCAGCAGCGGTGATCCTGGTGTCGCTGGTAGGCGCCAGCCTGTTGCTGCCGCGCCTGCTCAAAGGCCTGGAACTGCCCAAGGACGACGATGCCCGGCGCGAGGAAGACCTTGCCCGCAGGGCCTCGTCCAAGGCGGCCTTGGCGGCGGTTGAGAAGGCCCGACAGGGCTTGGTCGAGGGCCAATCCACCGGCGCCGTGCAATTGCTCAACGATGCTGCGGCACGCGTGAGCCTGCTGTACCAGCGCAATCTGGAGAAGGGTCAGGGCCCGGATGAAGACCCGGAGAAAGTGCGGCGGATGGAACAGGCCTATCGCAGCCTGCGCACGGCCGGCTTGAATGCCGAGCGCGAGGAGCTGTTCCGTCTGACCCGGCGCGGGCAGGTGTCTGATGAGATCGCACGCAAGCTGATCCGCAATCTGGATCTGCTGGAGACACGGCAGAGGGATTGAGGGTGGTTGTTTTGGGTTCGCTTGTTAGAAGCTTCCCCTCACCCCAACCCCTCTCCCGTGAACGGGAGAGGGGCCAAAGCACTAGCAGCCGACGCATACCTAGCCCCTCTCCCGCCTGCGGGAGAGGGGTTGGGGTGAGGGGAGGCTCCTAGCTAAAAATGCAGCCTTTAAGCTCTTAAGCGTTCTTCAACTCAAGAAAATACGGCTCAACCGTACCCTTGATCTTCAGCGTCATCGGGTTGCCACGGCGGTCGCGGGCCTTGCCGGCCTGTACGCGGATCCAGCCTTCCTGCACGGAATACTCTTCCACGTCATCGCGCTCGATGCCGTTGAAACGGACGCCAACGCCACGCTGCAGGGCTTCAGCATTGTGGAACGGACTCTGCGGGTTGATCGCCAAATGATCGGGAGGGGTATCGCTCATCGTGATTCTTGGGTGCAGGCCACCGTGGCCGACTTCTGCCGCACAGGATAACCGCTGCAGCCCTCGCTTCGGTTCTTGGTGGCTTCCGTTGGCGGCCCGGGAGCGGCAAAATGCGCGCCATTACGTAGTGGAAACAGCCCCATGCCTGACAACAGCGCCGATTACGAAGACTCCGACGAACTGCGCCCGGATTTTGACGAAGACGACCATCCGGCGCGGGTCTGGAACCTGCTGTGGCTGATCAATCCCGGCGATGAAGACGCGGCGCTGCAGCAGTTCGACGCCTGGCGCGAAGCGCGCGCCGGTGCCGAGGACGACGCCAGCGACGAGCAATGGCTGTGGGACCTGAAGGACGCCATCGACTGGCGTTCAGGTTTCTATGTGGACTGGAAGGACACCGATTCGTTCGTCGCCGCGCTGGACGAAATGGCCGCGCGCTGGAATCTGAACATCGCCTGGGGTGGCGATTTCGATGATGAAGATTTCACCGACGACCTCGACGTGCCGATGCTGATGACCACTGCCCATGACCGCCTGCGCGAGCACGGCTACACGGTGTGGAATTGGAATACCGGTGGCGACGCCTACGCCGGTTGGGTGGCACTGAGCCGCGACGACGAAGCGATGCTGGCGCTGTGTTCGTTGCTGGGTGTGGAAGTCCGCCCCGGCAGCGACCCGTTCTAATCGGGTTTTGTAGGAGCAGCGGTAGTGCCGAGCCATGCTCGGCTGGGGCGTTACCGGTATTGTCCATCTGTAGTGGGGGGGGGGGGGGGGGGGGGGGCGGGGGGAGGAAAAGACCCCCGCGCCCCCGCGGGGGCCGCCCAAGAAGAATAAAGCAAAAGGAGAAAAACCCCC
>NZ_JBRREI010000089.1:0-11376 GCF_056760195.1 Stenotrophomonas sp. STEN020 | reverse complement strand
GTGGGGGTGGTTTTTTTTTTCTTTTGTTTTTATCTGTGTGCCCCCCCCGCCCCCCTTATTTTTTTAACCCCGCCCCGCCCCCGCGCGCTCGCGGCGCCCCACTACCAACTTCGGTGTCGATTATTGCTGCGTTGTTTCAGCGTTCTGCTTTGCATACCGCTGAGCCACCATCGAGCAGACTATCAGCTGGATCTGGTGGTAGATCATGATCGGCAACACGATCGCGCCGAGGCTGCCGCCGGCAAACAACACCTTGGCGATCGGTACGCCGGTGGCCAGGCTCTTCTTGGAGCCGCAGAACATGATGGTGATCTGGTCGGCGCGGTTGAAGCCCAGCCGCCGCGCCAGCCAGGTGATGCCAGGCATGGCGATCGCCAGCAACACCACCGCGACCAGGGCCGCAGCCAGCAGGGACAACGGCGGGGTCTTGCTCCACAAGCCTTCGCTCACCGATTCGCCAAAGGCGGCATAGACCACCAGCAGCACCGTGCCCTGGTCGGTGTAACGCAGCAGGCCGCGGCGCTTCTCGATCCAGCCACCAATCCACGGCCGCAGCAGATGGCCAAGTACGAACGGCACCAGCAGCTGCAGCATGATCGCGCCGACCGCATGCAGCGGGTTGGCCATGCCGCCCTGCGAACCGGCAAGCACGGTCATCAGCAGCGGGGTCAGGAACACGCCGAGGATGCTCGACAGCGAAGCCGCGCACACCGCTGCCGGCACATTGCCACCGGCAATCGAGGTGAAGGCAATCGAGGACTGCACGGTCGAGGGCAGGGCGCACAGGAACAGCACGCCGATGTAGAGCTCGGGTGTCAGCGCCCAGCCAGCCAGCGGCTTCATCGCCAATCCCAGTAATGGGAACAGCACGAAGGTGCAGGCAAGGATGGTGATATGCAGGCGCCAGTGCAGCAGCCCTGCGACGATGGATTCGCGTGGCAGGCGCGCGCCATGCAGGAAGAACAGCGCGGCGATGGCGATGTCGGTGAAGTGGTCGAAGCCTCTGGCTGCGCTGCCAGTGAGCGGAAGCACGCTGGCCAGGACGACAGTGGCGAGCAGGGCGAGGGTGAAGTTGTCCGGTCGCAGTCGCGACCACCAGCGGGTCATGTCGGCAATGCCTCCTGATCAGGGTGTGGGTGTTTCCAGCGCAGCGCGTGCAGCGGGCTCGAGCGAGGTCATGCCCGCATCGCGGCCGAACGTGAGTGCGTCCTCCACCGATGCGCCGTTGATGTGTGCGTCGATCAACGACAGCAAGGCGCCAGCGCGGTTGGAGGAGGCGCAATGCAGCAGGGTCTTGCCGCTGTCCTGCTTGAGCAGGCGATCAAGCGTGCGCGCGTTGGCTTCGGTGATGTCGCCGGCACCGGCGATGGGCAGGCGCACATAGCGCAGGCCGAGTTGTTCGGCCAAGGCGGCTTCGTCGTAGCCGCGATCTTCGTCGGGCTTGCGCAGATCGATGATGGTGGTGACGCCATTGGCGGCGGCATCGCGCAGCTGTTGTTCGCTCGGCTGGCCAGCGGTGATGAGGTCAGGGCGTGGTTGGCGCAGCGTCGCATCGCCAGCGAAGGCGTTGGCGGCGAGCAGCAGTGAGAGGAGCAGAGACAGGCGGTAGGTGTACATGCAGTGCTCCCTTGCAGGTGTCAGAGGCGCAGGCTGGCGCGGGCCTTGAGCAGCTCGCGCAGTTCGTATTTGTCGGTGTCGTCCAGGCCTTGCTGGCGTTGTTTTGCCTGCAGCTCGTCCAGGCGCTGGGTCAGCAGCTGCTTCTCCAGCTGCAGTACGGCGTCCTGCAGTTCCTGCGCCCACATTGCTTCATCGCCGGGCAATGCCTGCGCGGCCAGCTTGTGCAATGCGGCCTGTTCTTCGCGCTCGTTGAAGTGTTCGAGCAGGGCGCCAGTGCTGATGTCGGGGCGCTGCTGTACCAGATTCAACAACTCGACCAGCAGTTCGATGCCGGGCAGGCGCAGGCCGCCGATGGCGTGGTGACCTTCCAGGCTCATCGCCAGCGACGGCTGTTGCAGCAGGATGGCAATGGCTGCACGCACCAGGCTGCGCTTCTGCGCAGGTACGGCGTTATTGCGCATCGGTGGCCGCGCCACAGGCGCTGCGGCGGTACTGGTGCTGCCGATACCGGTCAGGCGCGCCAACTCCTGCTTCATCAGGTCGCCGAAGGCACCATCGGGAATCTGCGCCAGCATCGGCTTTGCGCGTTCGGCCAGGCGTGCCTTGCCGTCCAGCGTGCCGAGATTGATCTCGCGGCTGAGTTCGTCGAAGAAGAACTGCGACAGCGGCGTGCCCTGCTTGAGCCGCGCATCGAAGGCATCGGCACCTTCCTTGCGCACGATGGTGTCCGGGTCTTCGCCGTCGGGCAGGAACAGGAAGAAGGCCTGGCGGCCATCCTTCATGCGCGGTAACACCGACTCCAGTGCGCGCCAACCGGCGCGGCGACCGGCGGCATCACCGTCGAAGCAGAAGTACACATCCGGCGCATTGCGGAACAGCAGCTCGGCATGGTCGGGCGTGGTCGCCGTGCCCAGCGTCGCCACCGCCTGGGTGACGCCAAACTGGAACAGGCTGACCACGTCCATATAGCCTTCCACCACGATCAGGCGTTCGATCTTCTGGTTGGCCTGGCGCACCTGCCACAGGCCGTACAGTTCGCGGCCCTTGTGGAACAGCGCGGTTTCCGGCGAGTTGAGGTACTTGGGGCCGTCGTCCTTTTCCATGACACGGCCGCCGAAGGCGATGACGCGGCCACGGCGGTCGAAGATCGGGAACATCACCCGGTCGCGGAACTTGTCGTAGACGTGGCCACGATCGTTCTTGGAGAACAGGCCGACGCGTTCAAGCAGCTTCATGCGCCGCTCGTCCTTGCCCAGCGCGTCCTTCAGTGCGCTATAGCCATCTGGCGCATAGCCGATGGAGAAGCGTGCGCGGGTATCGGCATCGACGCCACGGCCATCGAGATAGGCGCGGGCCTTCTCATTGGTTTCGAGCTGCTTCTGGAAGAAGCGGGTGGCCGCATCCAGTGCCGAATACTGGTCGCGGCTGTCGTCCTGCTGCTGCGGCGTGCGCGCATTGGTTTCGCGTGGGATTTCCATGCCCACGCGCTTGGCCAGTTCATCCACCGCATCGAGGAACTCGAGGCGGTCGTAATTCATCAGGAAGCTGATCGCGGTGCCATGCGCGCCACAGCCGAAGCAGTGGTAGAACTGCTTGGTCGGCGAGACCGTGAACGAGGCAGAGCGCTCGTCATGGAACGGGCAGCGCGATGCATATTCCTTGCCCTGACGCTTGAGCGGCACACGAGAGCCCACCACTTCGACGATGTCGGTGCGGGCCAGCAGGTCGTCAATGAACGCGTCGGGAAGTCGGGCCATGCGGCAAATGAACAGCGCCGCCGGTTGGCGGAGCGCGATGAAAGGGGGGAAGGGGAGTGTACTAGGCTGGGCTGGTGCTGGCGGGGTGTTGGACTTGATGGTTTTCAGTCAGAGGCGCAGAGCTACCCCTCCCCGGCCCGTCCGGCCCGAAGGTATAGCCTTCGGTCGTTCATCAGGTCGCGCGGCAGTGCCGCGCAAGCAGACCTTCTTCACCCCCTTCGCTGCGCGAAAGGGAGGGGGCAGAGCTCGCTCCCTCCCTTTGCCGCAGGCAAGGGGAGGGACGGGGAGGGGTAGCTTCTGCCCCTACTCTTGCCGTCAGTCCAAAGCCCCAGCATCAACTTCTGCAGCCTCCACCTTCCGCCGCGCATACGCCCGCTCATCAATCACCGCGGTAATCAGCGCACCAGCAAAGAACACCACGCTGGCGTAGTAGATCCACACCAGCATGATCACCAGCGTGCCCATCGAGCCGTAAGCGCTGCCCGGCGCCGCGTTGGCGATATACATGCCTATCGCATAGCGGCCGAGGGTGAACAGTACGGCGGTGATGGCGCCGCCGAGGAAGGCCTGGCGCCAGGCCACCGGCCGGTCCGGCAGGTAGTGGTAGAGGAAGGCGAAGCCCAGTGCATACAGTGCCAGCGTGGTTGTGTAGCCCAATGCCGGCAGTGCCGACGGCAGGTGCGAGAAGATCACCTGCAGGGCGGTGGTGGCGACCATCGACACGATCAGCAGGAAGCCCAGTGCCAGCACCACGCCGGCGGAGAACACCCGCTTCTTCAGCCAGCCGAAGATGCCTTCGAAACGCTTGGAATCGGTACGGAAGATCAGATTCAGCGCCGCCTGCAGCTGGGCAAATACCACGGTGGCACCGACAAACAGCAGGATCAGGCTCCAGATGCCGGCAAGCGAGCCCAGATCCGGCTGTGCGCTGGCATTGGTGATCACCGTGCGTGCCACCTCGGCGACGCTGGGGCCGGCCAGCGAGCCAATTTGCTCGATAAGTGTCTGTTGCGCTGGTGGGTACAGTGAGGCGGTCAGCCACAGCAGCAGGACCAGTAGCGGCGCCAGTGACAGCAAGGTGTAGAAAGCCAGCGAGGCGGCCTGGGTCATCACGTCGGCTTCGACGAAGCGGCGGGCCAGGGCAGCCGGCAAGCTTTGCTGGAGCAGCTCCAGCCGGGATTTGAACGAATGCAGGGTGGGGCGGGTTGCAGGCATCAGGTAGGTCGCGTGAAGTCAGGGTTCCGTTCTAGCAAAGCCGGGCTTCGGTGAGGGTGAATAGGTACCCGTAGTGCCGAGCCATGCTCGGCAGAGGCCTTCCCGACAATGCACGACGATGTGGGAGCGGCATAAGCCGCGAAGCTGGACTCAGATCAGAAGCGGTGAAGCCAACCCCTCCCCAGCCCTCCCCTTGACCTTCGGCCAAAGGGAGGGGGTGTAGTGCCGAGCCATGCTCGGCAGAGGCTTTCCCGGCAATGCCCGAAAATGTGGGGGCGGCGTCAGCCGCGAAGCCACAGATTCGGCAGCTTGCTGGCCAGTGGGTGATTTCAGTATTGCCAGCTTCGCGGCTGACGCCGCTCCTACAAAAGGCAGAAGGGCAGCAGCAACAAGGCCCGCACTTGGCGGGCCTTGTTGCTTGCAAGCTTGGCAGCTGGGATCAGCCAGCCAGGGCCTGCTTGACCAGCTTGGACACCAGGCCCATGTCGGCCTGGCCAGCCAGCTTGGGCTTGAGCACGCCCATCAGCTTGCCGATGTCGGCAGCGCTGCTGGCGCCGGTCTCGGCCTTGGCGGCGTCAATCGCGGCCTGGATCTCGGCTTCGCCCATCTTGGCCGGCACGTAGCGCTCGATCACCACGATCTCCTCGCGCTCGATCACGGCCAGGTCTTCACGGTTGGCGGCTTCGAACTGGGTGACCGAGTCCTTGCGCTGCTTGATCATCTTGTCCAGCACGGCAATCACGTCGGCGTCGGTCAGCTCGATGCGCTCGTCGACTTCGCGCTGCTTGATGGCGGCGTTGATCAGGCGGATCACGCTCAGCGAGTGCTTGTCGCCGCTCTTCATGGCGGCCTTCATGTCTTCGAACAGCTGTTGCTTCAGGCTCATGGAGCACCTCTTCGGGTCGGGAATATGGGGCAGTGACGTCAGCGTTGCTGGCATCTGGAACGCAAAAAGCCGGCTACGCTTGCGCGTGCCGGCTTTCACTCCAGTACGGAAGGCCGGAGCCCCCCGTTCAGGAGTCGCGTACGATCAGTACAGGCGCTGACGCTTGGTGACGTCGCGCGAGGAACGACGCAGCTGGCGCTTCACGGCTGCAGCAGCCTTGCGCTTGCGTTCCTGGGTCGGCTTTTCGTAAAACTCGCGCTTGCGGGTTTCGGCCAGCACGCCGGCCTTTTCGCAAGTGCGCTTGAAGCGGCGAAGAGCAAACTCAAAGGGTTCGTTCTCGCGGACTTTAACGCTGGGCATGGAATCTCCGGGGACTCTGTAGAAAAACCGGGACACACCCGGTGAGCCGCGCATTATAGTCCCTTTGCGCAGACGTGCAACCCCCGCGATTTGGCGGGGGCGTCAGAGAGGTCCACAATACGCTTTATGAAAGTACTTGGCATTGAATCATCCTGCGATGAGACGGGCGTAGCCGTCTACGACACCTCACTCTCCGGGGCGGCTGCGCTGCGTGCGCATGCCGTCTACAGCCAGATCGCGCTGCATGCTGAATACGGCGGTGTGGTGCCGGAGCTGGCCAGCCGCGACCACGTACGCAAAACCCTGCCGCTGATCCGGCAGACCCTGGACGAGGCCGGCATCGCCATCTCCGAGATCGAGGGCGTGGCCTATACCGCCGGCCCCGGTCTGGTTGGGGCGCTGCTGGTCGGTGCCGGCGTGGCCCGCTCGCTGGCTTGGGGTCTGGATGTGCCGGCCATCGGCGTACACCATATGGAAGGCCACCTGCTGGCACCGCTGATGGAAGACGACCCGCCGGAAGCGCCGTTCGTGGCCTTGCTGGTGTCCGGTGGCCACACCCAGCTGATCGCGGTGGATGCCATCGGCAAATACCGCCTGCTCGGCGAGACTCTCGACGATGCCGCCGGTGAGGCCTTCGACAAGACCGCAAAGATGATGGGTCTGCCGTACCCGGGCGGCCCGCAGCTGGCCAAGCTGGCCGAGATCGGCACCCCGGGGCGCTACAAGTTCACCCGGCCGATGACCGACCGGCCGGGGCTGGACTTCAGCTTCTCCGGTTTGAAGACCCAGGTGCTGATGGCCTGGCGCGACAGCGACCAGACCGAGCAGACCCGTGCCGACATCGCCCGTGGCTTCGAGGATGCGGTGGTCGACACGCTGGTGATCAAGTGTGGCCGCGCGCTGGATGCGGCCGGCTGCGATGTGCTGGTGGTGGCCGGCGGTGTTGGCGCCAACAAGCGCCTGCGCGCCAAGCTGCAGGAGGATGCCCAGCGTCGCGGCGGCCGGGTCTGCTTCCCGCGCCCGGAACTGTGCACCGACAACGGCGCGATGATCGCCTTCGCCGGTGCCCTGCGTCTGCAGGCC
Source organism: Stenotrophomonas sp. STEN020 (assembly GCF_056760195.1). Taxonomy (NCBI): domain Bacteria; kingdom Pseudomonadati; phylum Pseudomonadota; class Gammaproteobacteria; order Lysobacterales; family Lysobacteraceae; genus Stenotrophomonas; species Stenotrophomonas sp. STEN020. The sequence continues at coordinate 4,458 of NZ_JBRREI010000089.1, read as the reverse complement.
GGCCAGCACGGCCCGGCCGAGATCAAGGTGACGCCGCGTTGGGACATGGCGTTGCTGCCGCCGGTGGTGGCTGCCGGGAATGGGGAATAGTGAGTGGAGAATGGTCGGAGCGGTTGCGACGCGGCCTGACGACTCCCGCCTTCAGCCACTGTTTCAGCTTTCCCGATCTTTCCGGCGCGCAGCAGACTGACGGCCTGCGGTGACCCTGTTTTAACCATTCTCGATTCCCTATTCCCCACTCCCGGCTTCAAATCCATGGACAAAGTATTCATCGAAGGGCTCGAAATCGACGCCCTGATCGGCATCTACGACTGGGAACGGCGCATCCGCCAGACCCTGGTGTTCGATCTGGAAATGGGCTTCGACAACCGCAAGCCCGCCGCCAGCGACGACATCGTCGACACGCTGAACTACAAGGCGGTCAGCAAGCGCCTGATGGAATTCGTGCGCGCCTCCGATTTCGGACTGGTGGAAACGCTGGCCGAGCGCTGCGCGCAGATCGTGCTGGACGAATTCAACGTGCAATGGCTACGCCTGAAGCTGAGCAAGCCCGGCGCGGTACGTGGTGCGCGTGCGGTTGGGGTGATCATCGAGCGCAGCCGCGCTGAGGCTTGAGCCTGTTTTTATCTGGCCGCGCGCGAGCACGTGCGCGGCCAGCGTAATCCCTGTTCGATTGAGTTTGTGCAGCCGGGCAGGTTGTTTCTGCAATACAAGTAAAAGGAAAAGTGCGCGATGGCGGTAATGGGAATTCGTTGGTTGGATCAGCTGGAAAACATGCTGGCGCCGTATCCGATGGCCTACCCGGCAGTGGTGTTGGCGGGATTGCTGCTGGTGGCATGGCTGGCCAATTTCGTCACCAAGCGCGTCCTGCTGCGCGGCCTGCGTTCGATGATCGAACGCTTCTCCGGCCCCAATCACAACGCCAGGCAGCCGCTGCGGGTTATCGCGCGGCTGTCCAACATCGTGCCGTCGGTGGTGCTTGCCGCTGGCTTGAGCATCGTGCCGGAGCTGCCGCCGGGCTTGGTCAACGGCTTGAAAGCGCTATGTCATGCGTGGACGGTGCTGACCATCGCAATGGCAGTGTCGCATGCACTTGATGCCTTCAACGATTTCTACGAGCGCCGCGCCGATGCGCGCAACAAGCCGATCAAGGGCTACCTGCAGGTCGTCAAAATCGTGGTGTTCGTATTTGCCGGCCTGTCGATCGTGGCGATCCTGGTCGGCGTGGAACTGCTGCACCTGGTTACCGGTCTGGGCGCGGCCACGGCGGTGTTCATGCTGATCTTCCAGGACACCATCCTGTCGCTGGTGGCCAGCGTGCAGATCAGTGGCGATGGCCGCGTGCGCATCGGCGACTGGATCGAGATGCCCAGCCAGAACGCCGATGGCGACGTGATCGACATCGCCCTGCATACCGTCACCGTGCAGAACTGGGACAAGACCGTCACCACCATCCCGACCAAGAAGCTGGTCACCGAGTCGTTCAAGAACTGGCGCGGCATGCAGGAAGCGGGCGGACGCCGGATCAAGCGTTCGATCTACCTGGACCAGCACAGCGTGCGCTTCCTCGATGCCGGTGGATTGGAGCGACTGGGCCAGATTGCACTGCTGGATGATTATCTGGCGGGCAAGCAGCAGGAACTGCAGCAGTGGAATGCACAGGTAGCGCAGGCGCACCCGGAACCGGTCAACTCGCGTCGGCTGACCAACCTGGGTACGTTCCGCGCCTACGTGGAGCTGTATCTTCGCCACAATCCGGGCATCCATCAGGACATGACCCTGCTGGTGCGGCAGATGGCACCGACCCCGCAGGGCCTGCCACTGGAGATCTACTGCTTCACCTCCTCGACAGCCTGGGCCAAGTACGAGGCCATCCAATCGGACATGTTCGACCACCTGTTGGCGATGCTGCCGGAGTTCGGCCTGCACGTATTCCAGGAATCCAGCGACGCCATGCTGATGACAGTTCGCGAGCAGCGCAGCTGACATGTAGTGCCGAGCCATGCTCGGCAGGGGGCTTTCCCAGCGAAAGGCTACCCCTCCCTAACCCTCCCCTTGGCTACGCCAAAGGGAGGGGGCTGAAGCTGTAGTGCCGTGCATGGCTCGGCACTACAGGTGTGCCGTGCGGCAGCCACTTCACGCTTGTAGCGCTAGAATCAGCCGCTTGAAAGCGTTTACATGAAGGACTGCTGGTGGCCCCCGACCGCATTGAATCCCTGATTTCCCGCATGACCGTCGACGAGAAAGTCGGCCAGCTCAGCGTGTTCGCCGACATGGTCCGGCCGTTCGCACCGGACGTGAACCCGGAGGCCAACGTACGCAATGCCGAGCAGGTGCTGGAACAGGTGCGCGCTGGCCGGGTCGGCTCGCTGTTCAATGGGGTCGGTGCCGAGCTGGGTCGGCGCATCCAGCAGGTGGCGCTGGAAGAAAGCCGCTTGGGGATTCCGGTCATCCTCGCCTCCGATGTGATCCACGGCATGCGCACCGTGTTCCCGATCCCGCTGGGCGAGGCCGCCAGCTTCGAGCCGGATCTGGCCCGTCGCACCGCCCGCGCCACCGCCATCGAAGCGACTGCCGCCGGCATCCACTGGACCTATGCACCGGCGGTGGATATCGCCCGCGACCAGCGCTGGGGCCGCGGTGCGGAAGGGGCGGGCGAGGACGTAGTGCTGGGCTGCGAATTCGCAGCCGCCCGCGTGCGTGGCTTCCAGGGCGATGACCTGACTGCCGAAGATTCGTTGCTGGCCACGCCCAAACATTTCGCCGCATACGGTGCGGTTGCCGCCGGTATGGAATACGCGCAGGTGGATATCTCGCCGCAGACATTGCGCGATGTGCATCTGCCGCCCTTCAAGGCAGCGCTGGATGCAGGCGCGCTGTCGCTGATGAGCGCCTTCAACGACATCAATGGTGTTCCGGCCAGCGCGAATCGCGCGCTGCTGACCGATCTGCTGCGCAAGCAATGGAAATTCGAGGGCGTGGTGGTTTCCGACTACACCGCCGACATGGAGCTGATCGCCCACGGCTATGCCGCCGATGAAGTGGATGCGACTCGCAAGGCCTTCCTCGCCGGGTTGGACCTGAGTATGCAGAGCGGTTTCTACGACCAGCATCTGGCTGGATTGGTGAAGGCCGGCGACGTGCCGGTCGCCGTGCTCGACGAATCAGTGCGGCGCATCCTGCGCTTGAAGGATGCGATCGGTCTGTTCGATAACCCCTACCGTTCGCTGGACCCAGAGCGCGAAGCGGACCAATCGCATATCGCGGAACACGATGCACTGGCGCGCGATACCGCGCGCCGTTCGGTGGTATTGCTGAAGAACGACGGCGAGTTGCTTCCGCTGAAGAAGCAGGGCCAGAAGATCGCATTGATAGGTCCGTTCGTGCAGGACCGCGACAACATCGAAGGCTGCTGGACCCTGTTCGGCGACAAGTCGCGTTACGTAACACTGGAAGCTGGTGTACGCGCTGCCCTTGGCGACGCGGCGGCACTGGAAGTCGTGGCGGGCTGCGCCTTGGAAGAACCGCTGGAAGGCGGCATCGAAGCAGCGGTCGCCGCCGCGCAGCGTGCCGACGTAGTGGTGCTGGCAGTTGGCGAACCACAGCGTTACAGCGGTGAAGCGCAGTCGCGGGTGGAGATAACTTTGCCACCGGCACAGCAGGCGCTGGCTGAGGCGGTCGCTGCCACCGGCACGCCGCTGGTGGTACTGCTGCGCAATGGTCGCGCGCTGGCACTGCAAGGTGCAGTGCGTGACGCGCAGGCCATTGCGGTGACCTGGTACCTGGGCACGCAGAATGGGCATGCCTTGGCCGACATCCTGTTCGGCGACTACAGCCCCTCGGCGCGCCTGCCGGTGAGCTTTCCGCATGCCTCGGGCCAACAGCCGTATTTCTACAGTCACCCGCGCAGTGGCCGCCCGGAGCTGCCAACCATGTCGGAGTTCAAATCGCGCTGGCGTGAGTTTCCGAATACGGCCTTGTATGCGTTCGGTCATGGCATCGGCTATGCACGGTTTGAATATGGAACGCCGCGGCTGAGCACGCCGCAGTTGGATTGGGATGGCGCGCTTGTGATCCGTAGCACTGTGCGCAATACCAGTGCGGTGGCGGGTGAGGAAGTGGTGCAGCTATACGTGCATGATCGCGTCGCCAGCCGGGTGCGGCCGGTGCGCGAGCTGAAGGCCTTCCAGAAGGTGGCCATTGCGGCAGGTGCATCGGTGGAGGTGGAATTCCGCCTGGATCGACAGCAACTCGCGTTCACTGGCGTGGATGGCGAGTACATCGCTGAGTCTGGGCTGTTCGATGTATGGGTATGTGCCTCTTCGGTGAGCGGTGAAGCAGTGAGCTTCGAGCTGCTGGGCGCCTGATCCAGAACGCTGTACGCGAGTAAGCTTTGTTTTCGGTAGTGCCGAGCCATGCTCGGCAAGGGGCTTTACCGGTAGTGCCCCTGTCGAGCAT
>NZ_JBRREI010000088.1:0-11562 GCF_056760195.1 Stenotrophomonas sp. STEN020 | reverse complement strand
CGTGGTCTTTTTTTTGTTGGTTTTGTTTGGTCTTTTCTTTGTTGCGTGGCGCTCTGTCTTTTTTTTTTTTTTTCGCGGGTGGCCCGGCGGGGGGGGGGGGCGCCCCCCCCCCCCCCCCCCCCCCCCCCCCCCCCCCCCCCCACTACAGAAGGTCCAACGCTGCGTTACCCTTGCCGCCCCATACGATGGCCAGGCCGATGACCGTAGAAAAGAACCAGCGTGAGCTCGAAGCCGGTATCCATACCGACCTGCAAGGCCGGCTCACCTACGGCGGCTACCTGCGCCTGGACCAGCTGCTGACGGCCCAGCAGCCGCTGTCCAACCCGCCGCACCACGACGAAATGCTGTTCATCATCCAGCACCAGACCTCGGAGCTGTGGCTCAAGCTGCTCGGCCATGAGCTGCGCGCTGCCCGCGGCCACATGCAGCGCGACGAGGTCTGGCAATGCCGCAAGGTGCTGGCCCGGGCCAAGCAGGTGCTGCGCCTGCTGACCGAGCAGTGGGCGGTGCTGGAGACTCTTACTCCCTCCGAATACATGGGCTTCCGCGATGTGCTCGGCCCGTCCTCGGGCTTCCAGTCGCTGCAGTACCGCTATATCGAATTCCTGCTGGGCAACAAGAACGCCGACATGCTCAACGTGTTCGCCCATGACCCTGAAGGGCAGGCGCAGCTGCGCGAGGTGCTGGAAGCGCCCAGTCTGTATGAGGAATTCCTGGCTTACCTGTCGCGCTTCGGCCACGCCATCCCGGCGGCCTACGAAGGCCACGACTGGACCCAGTCGCATATCAGCGACCCGGCCCTGCGCCAGGTCTTCGAGAACATCTATCAGGACACCGACCGCTATTGGCGTGAGTATTCGCTGTGCGAGGACCTGGTGGACCTGGAAACCCAGTTCCAGCTGTGGCGCTTCCGCCACATGCGCACGGTGATGCGGGTGATCGGTTTCAAGCGTGGTACGGGCGGTTCCAGCGGTGTGGGCTTCCTGCGGCAGGCGTTGGAGCTGACCTTCTTCCCCGAGCTGTTCGAAGTGCGTACCACCATCCGCGGCGACGCCTGAGCCCTTGCCAGGGTTGAAAACTCAGCCTATTCAGCGGCTTGCAATGCACCATGGGCTGGGCTCGGAGAGCCCGCCCCAGCCATGGCGCAGCTGTTGGTTGCAGCAGTATGTATTTGACGTGAAGCCGACGCTTCTGTGATCCTCGCCCGTCGCGCCGGTTCCGGCCGACTTGTTTGCATTACTTACCCAACGAATCATCAGGGGACACCGCATGAGCGCTGCCGCGCCGAATTCCGCACCAACCCCGGCGCCCGTGCCGGAGTTCAAGACGCTGCTTGGTCATCCCAAGCCTTTGTGGATGCTGTTCATGGCCGAATTCTGGGAGCGCTTTGCGTTCTACGGCATTCGTTGGGCCATGGTGCTGTACATCGTTGCCCAGTTCCAGGGTGGCTTGGCGTCGGGCGAAAAGCCGGCGGCCGAGCTCTATGGCGCCTACCTGGCACTGGTGTACGCCGGCGCGATCTTCGGCGGCTATGTCGCTGACAAGCTGGTCGGCTTCCAGCGCTCGATCCTGCTCGGCGCGCTGTTCATGGCCATCGGCCTGTTCATGCTGGTTTCGCCCAGCGAAATGATCTTCAAGCTGGGTCTTGCCACAATCATCGTCGGCAACGGCCTGTTCAAGCCGATCATTTCCACCATGGTGGGCAAGCTGTACGTGCAGGGCGATGCACGTCGCGATGCTGGCTTCACCATTTTCTACATGGGCATCAACATCGGTGCGCTGCTGGCCCCGGTCATCACCGGTGCGCTGGCCAAGATGGTGTTCGGTACCGAGCAGGACCCGCATTACCAGTGGGTGTTCATCGCCTCGGGTATCGGCATGGTGATCAGCCTGATCTGGTTCTGGTTCGGTCGTAGCCAGCTCAAGGGTATTGGCCTGCCGGAAGAAGGTCAGCAGAGTCTGAGCCGGGTGGCGCTGGTCGCTGCGCTGGGCTTGCTGGTTGGCATCCCGGTGTTCTATTTCCTGCTGACCATTGATGCCAATGTGCTGCAGGCGATCCTGATGGCGCTGTTCATCGTGCCGGCAGTGATGCTGCTGGTCGAAGGCATCCGCAGTGGTTCGGTCGCGCGTGACAAGGTGATCGCCATGTTGGTGATCTTCGTGTTCAACGTGCTGTTCTGGATGTTCTTCGAACAGGCCGGCAGCTCGTTCACCTTCCTTGCCGACAAGATCGTCAACCGCGAATTCGGCAGCTGGACCTTCCCGCTGGAGTGGTTCCAGTCGGTGAACTCGGTGGCCATCATCGTCTGTGCGCCGATCATGGCCTGGATGTGGGTCAAGATGGGCAAGTCAAATCCGTCGATCCCGCGCAAGTTCGGCCTGGGCCTGGTGTTCAATGGCCTGGCCTTCCTGCTGCTGATGGTGGCGCTGTCGAGCATGGTCAACGACGCCGGCAAGATCCCGTTCTGGACCTTGTTCGCGGTCTACGTGATCCAGTCCATCGGTGAGCTGTGCCTGTCGCCGATCGGTCTGTCGATGACGACCAAGCTGGCACCGACCCGTCTGGCCGGTATGGCAATGGGTTGCTGGTTCCTGTCGATCGCCATCGGTAACAACCTGGCCGGTATCTTTGCCGGCAAGGTCAGCGGCGAAGGCGGCATGACCGTGGCATCGGCGCAGTCCGGTTACACCTTCGGCTTCTGGGCCCTGGTGGGTTCGGGCGTGGTCCTGTTCCTGGTCGCGCCGTTGATCAACAAGCTCATGCACGGTGTGAAGTAAGGAGTAAGCGATGAAACTGCTGTTCGGAATGCTTCCCCTGTTGCTCAGCGTAGCGCTGGTTGGCTGCAATCAACCGCCTGCCGCCAAGCCTGAAAAGGTGCAGCCGCTGGATACTTCCGAACAGAAGACACCGGTGGCTGATACCAGCCAACCGGTGGCATCGGGTAATACCCCCACCGCAGCGGACATCGCTGCAGTGGCTGGTCTCAATGCACAGTTCGACCCGGCCCGCGACCCGGTCGCGGACCTGGAAACGGCCAAGGTCGAGGCCCAGCGTGGCGGCAAGCGGATCATCCTGGACGTGGGCGGCGAGTGGTGCTCCTGGTGCCATCTGCTGGACGCCTTCATGGAAGGTGATTCGGAGCTGCGCCGCTTCCGCGATGCCAACTACGTGTGGATGAAGGTCAACTACAGCGAAGAGAACGAGAACGCCGAGTTTCTTGCGCGCTTCCCCGAGATCAAGGGCTACCCGCACCTGTTCGTGCTGGATGCCGAAGGCCAGCTGCTGCATTCGCAGTTCACTGGCGATCTGGAGAAGGGCAAGGGTTACGACCGCGCCAAGTTCGATGCCTTCCTGAAAGCATGGGCACCGCCGGCGAAGTAAGCCTGCGATGTGGTTGAACGAAAACGGCGCCGAAAGGCGCCGTTTTTTTTGTGCCCCCTCCCTTGCGCACAGCGCAGGGGAGGGTTGGGGAGGGGTGCATTTGATTTTGTTCTTTGCTGTCGGCTGTAAGCAAAGCCAAAGCCAAAGCACCCCTCCCCAGCCCTCCCCTTGGCCGTTGGCCAAAGGGAGGGGGCAAAGCAACAGCCATGATCTTCATTTTGTTCGCCCGCGGCCGCTAACGAATCAATCCCTCTGCATCCGGCGCCTTGCCCTTACTCATCATGCAGCCAGCTGCCAGCTCTGATTCCAACGCCGTCGCGACCGCCGAACAGGATATGTCCGGTACCAGCCTGCCTACGGTGGACGAACTGCTGGACGAAAGCGCGGCGCCGGAAGAATCCGCACCGCCGCCGCGCTACCGGCTGCCGCAGGCCGCAGTGCCGCCCAACATCATGTTGCAGTCGGCAGTCATCCGCCTGGTGGAACAGAAGGAACAGATCGACCAAATCGCGCGTAACGGGCTGCTGGCCGGTCTGCTGCCGCCGGAGTGGAGTGCATCGCCCGGCAATGAACTGCGCGCCTTTGTCGCCAGCGTGGTGCCGTTTGCCTCGGACAGCGTGCGCGGCGAGACCGTCGCCGCGCGCGTGCCGTTGAAGTTCCTGCTCGGCCATTCGCAGCGCTGGGGCAAACCCGATGTGGCCGAACCCAATTCCTTGTCGGCCTTTCTGGCCAGCGATGAGCGCGCCAACAGCGGCGCCAACGATCACGCCGAAGTCATGCTGCTATCGCCGCTGGGCCTGGGCTGGGCGCAATCCGGCCGTAGCCGTGTCGGCTTTCTGCGCGCGATGGGGGTGGAATCAATGGCGGCACGGGTGACCGCCTTGCCGTACCCGGCGCCGGAACAGTTGGCGCTCTACCAGGTCAACAACGACGGCTTGACCCAATTTTGGTGCGTGATGGACAAGCGCCGACTGCGCGCGCTGCCGGTGCCCGCCTTGTCACTGCCGCTGTTGACCGCTTATGGCGTTGCTGCGCCAGAAGCATGGCCGTCCAACTGGCCGGCACCGGCCGAAGTTGGCGCGGAACTGGCGTTGGCACGCATGGGTAAAGGCACTGCCGAAGTCGATCTGGTCAAGCTGGTGGACAAAATCAGACGTGACCAAGCCAACGATGCCTGGACTGGCGCCAGCCTGATGCAGCTGCACACGTGGGTGCCGCGCTGGCGGTTCTTCCTGACCTCGTTCATCGGTCTGCCGGCCGGCCTGTTGCTGCTTGCAGCATTGGCTTTGCCCGGCCGCGTGGAAGCGGCGGCGGTGGCGGCGGCATTGGGTTTTGCAGGTGGTGCGATCGCGGCCCTTGCCGCGCCGTGGATCTATGCGCGGCGCAAGCACCTGAGTTGATCGTCAGCGACGATCAACCCTCGTTCATGCGCTGCAGACCGGCATCGGCCAAGCGCGTGATCAGGCGTTCGAGTACCTGTTCTTCGTCCTCGGTGAGCGCCGACATCAGCCGCCGTTCCATCTCGATCACCATCGGCGCGATGGTCTCGTAGACCTCGAAGCCTGCGGCAGAAAGCGCCAGCACCGAGCGGCGACGGTCATCGCCATGGGTCTCGCGTTTGATGAAACCGCGCTCCAGCAGACGCGCCACGGCGCGGCTGACCGCCACCTTGTCCATTGCCGTGCGCTCGGACACTTCACTGGCCGAGGAGCCCGGATACAGCGCCAGGATGGTGATCACACGCCATTCGGGAATGGCCAGGCCATAGCGTTCGCCGTACAGCCGGGCGATGTTGGCGCTGACCCGGTTGGACAACACGCTGATGCGGTAAGGCAGGAACTGCTCAAGATCCAGCAACACGTGCGAGGCGCGGATGCTGGTGGACTTGCTGTAATCGGAAGAGCTCATGCTGCAGTGCACCTTGATGGTGGTTTCATGTGAAACTATAACCTTCGGTCCAGACCCGCTTTTTGCGGCGGATCTTCCTGTTTTCATCGCCGGTACCCCGGCGACCGCCATGCTTCCGGAGGCAACCCATGAATACCCCTACTGCATCCAACGCGCCCAACCTGGGCATGCAGGTCACCACCTTTGAAAACCCGATGGGCATCGATGGTTTTGAGTTCGTCGAATTCGGCGCACCGGCGGGGCAGGCTGCCCAGCTGCACGCTTACTTCAAGAACATGGGGTTCACAGCCGTCCTCCGCCACCGGCAGCGTGCTATTACCGTCTACCGTCAAGGCGGCGTCAACTTTCTTGTGAACGAGGAGCCGAATTCGTTTGCTGCCGACTTCGCCGCCAAGCACGGCCCGAGCGCCTGCGGCTTCGCCATCCGCTTCCAGAAGCCGGCTGACGAAGTGCTTGCCATGGCCCTGGGCAACGGTGCCGAGGAAGTCACCCTGCTGGCCGAGACCCGCGCGGTGCCGGCGCCGGTGATCAAGGGCATCGGCGATTGCATGCTGTACCTGGTGGATCGTTACGGCGGTGCCGAAAGCATCTACGACGCCGACTACGAGCCGATCGAAGGCGCCGAGCAGAACCCGGTCGGCTTCGGCCTGACCTTCATCGACCACCTGACCCACAATCTGTACCTGGGCAACATGCAGCAGTGGTCGGACTATTACGAGCGCCTGTTCAACTTCCGCGAGATCCGTTACTTCGACATCAAGGGCGCAAAGACCGGCCTGGTGTCCAAGGCGATGACCGCGCCGGACGGCGTCGTGCGCATCCCGCTCAACGAGTCGTCCGACCCGAAGAGCCAGATCAACGAATACCTCGATGCCTACAAGGGCGAGGGCATCCAGCACATCGCCTGCTTCACCGACAACATCTACGACACCGTTGAAGCGATGCGTGCGCAGGGCATTGATTTCCTGGATACGCCGGACACCTACTTCGACGTGGTCGACCTGCGCATTCCGAACAATGGCGAAGACGTGGAGCGCCTGCGCAAGAACAAGATCCTGATCGACGCCGACCCGGAAACCAAGCAGCGCAAGCTGCTGCAGATCTTCACCAAGAACTGCATCGGCCCGATCTTCTTCGAGATCATCCAGCGCAAGGGCAATGAAGGTTTTGGCGAAGGCAACTTCCAGGCGCTGTTTGAAAGCATCGAGCGCGACCAGATGGATCGTGGTGTGCTTTAAGACGTAACGCGCTATAGGACATAGCCCCTCTCCCGCCGGGAGAGGGGTTGGGGTGAGGGCGAAGCTGCTAAAGATCATGAAAGGCGCAAGGAGGCCGTTTCATGAGCTATAGCAGCAAACCGCCGTTACCCACCGTTACTCTTGGTCGTGCCCGCAGGCTCCGTCGTAACCTGACCGACGCCGAGCGCAAGCTCTGGAACAGGTTGAGGAACGGCCAGCTGTGTGGGTTGAAGTTTCGCAGGCAACATCCGGTTCCGCCGTATATCGTGGATTTTTACTGCGAGGCCAAGCGGCTGGTGGTGGAGCTTGATGGCTCACAGCACAATGAAGACGTCGATCGTGTTCGCACTCGCTTTCTCGAGCAGCAAGGTTTGACCGTATTGCGCTTCTGGGACAACGATGTGCTGCTGCAGGTGGATGCGGTGCTGGAAGCCATTTTGATGATGGCTGAAAGCCTCACCCTCACCCCAACCCCTCTCCCGGAGGGAGAGGGGCTTTAAGCGGCAATGCTTCACCTTTTACCCTCACCCCAACCCCTCTCCCGGAGGGAGAGGGGCTTTAAGCGGCAATGCTTCACCTTTTACCCTCACCCCAACCCCTCTCCCGGAGGGAGAGGGGCTTTAAACGCAACAACACAGGCAGGTTTGCGATGGTCAGCAACGCTTATCAATCCGGCTTCGGCAATGAATTCGCCACCGAGGCTGTGCCCGGCACCTTGCCGGTCGGTCGTAATTCGCCGCAGCAGGTAGCGCACGGGCTGTACGCCGAGCAGCTGACCGGCACCGCCTTCACCGCGCCGCGCGGCAGCAATCGCCGCAGCTGGCTGTACCGCATCCGCCCGGCGGCGATGCACGGTGAGTTCACCCCGTTCGAGCAGCCGCGCCTGCACAGCGATTTCAGCAAGGCCGCTGCATCGCCCAACCAGCTGCGCTGGGACCCGCTGCCGCTGCCCAGCGTGCCTACCGACTTCATCGATGGCCTGTACACGATGGGCGGCAACGGCTCGGCCGAAGCGCATACCGGCGCCGGTATCCATCTGTACGCCGCCAATGCCGACATGCGCGGGCGCTACTTTTACAACGCCGACGGCGAACTACTGATCGTGCCGCAGCTGGGCCGGCTGCGCCTGCGCACCGAAATGGGCGTGATCGAGATCGAGCCGCAGCAGATCGCGGTAATCCCGCGTGGCGTGCGCTTCGCGGTTGAACTGCTCGACGGGCAGGCGCGCGGCTATGTCTGCGAGAACTTCGGTGCGCTGTTGAAGCTGCCCGACCTCGGCCCGATCGGCAGCAATGGCCTGGCCAATCCGCGCGACTTCGAAACGCCAGTCGCCGCGTATGAAAACCTCGACGGCCAGTTCGAGCTGGTCGCCAAATTCCAGGGCCGCCTGTGGCGCGCAGACATCGGCCACTCGCCGCTCGACGTGGTCGGCTGGCACGGCAACTACGCGCCTTACCGCTACGACCTGCGCCACTTCAACACCATCGGCTCGATCAGCTACGACCATCCGGATCCGTCGATCTTCCTGGTGCTGCATTCGGCCAGCGACACCCCGGGCACCAGCAACCTGGATTTCGTGATCTTCCCGCCGCGTTGGCTGGTGGCGCAGAACACCTTCCGTCCGCCTTGGTTCCACCGCAACATCGCCAGCGAGTTCATGGGCCTGATCCACGGCGCCTACGACGCCAAGGCCGAGGGCTTCGTGCCGGGCGGTGCGTCGATGCACAACTGCATGACCGGCCACGGCCCGGATGCGGCGACTTTCGACAAGGCCTCGCAGGCGGATCTGTCCAAGCCGGACGTTATCACCGACACCATGGCCTTCATGTTCGAAACCCGTGGCGTGATCTGCCCGACCGAGCAGGCGATGGACGCCGCGCACCGCCAGCGTGGCTACCAGGCCTGCTGGAGTGGGCTGCGCAACAATTTCACTCCGCCCAAGGGGTGATCACGTCGGCAGCGGTGCTGGTTCCAGTACCGCTGCCAGATGCGTCTCGGGCAACACTTCCTGCAGGCGTCCACGCACGCGCTGGGTGTAGCCGTCGGAAGTCATTGCCGGTAGATGGCTGAGTGCCAGCTTCAGCGCCTGCACGGTATCGCCTTCCTCGCGCGCTGCCTGCAGCAGCTTGTGCAGTTGGGCTGCGGTGGGATTGCGCTGCAGCGCCAGAATATCCAGTACATAGATGCGTGCGGCGACCATTGAACGCCGCCGTTCAACGGGGGCCTGCGGTGGCGCCGGGGCAGGTGTCGTGGCTGCTACCGCAGGTCTCGAGACAGCCGCGACCGGAGCCGGCGCGATGGATACAGGGGCAGGGGGCGCATCCACCTGCAGATAGCCGTCGCGCTGCAGTTGTTCGATCAGCTCGGGCACGTCATTGCCGAGCATTCCGCTCAGTTCGGCGAGGTTGCGTTTGCCATCACACAGGATCAATGCCCGCCGCTGGCGCAGGTCGAGCGCGGCGCGGTGCGTTTGTAGCACGGTGTGGCCAAGTTCGGTCTTGTGCGGTTGCATGGGCGTTGGGGACGGGCGACGTAGGCGCCCAGCCTGTCGCCGTCAGGTGAAACCACGATGACAAGCCTGTCTTCGCGCTGGCCGGACACCGTTGCCGCTAGACTCGGCCGCGAACCCGCCCGGAGCTGCTGCATGAAGCGCATTGCCCTGCCGATGTCCCTGTTTGCCATCCTGCTGGTGGCTTGCCAGCGCACGCCGCCGGCCGAGCCGGTAGCCGCCGAACCTGCTGCAGCCCCGGTGCAAGCGCCAAGCCCTGCCAATTCCACGTCAGCGACAGGCAGCGATGCTGACTGGCAGGGCTATGGCGCCGCCCAGTTGGGCATTGATGCCGATCAGCTGCGCACGGTATGGACGGGCGAACTGCAGGGCGATGCCGCTGCCGATGGCGGCTGCTATTACCTGTCGCCGTCCGCGCACAGTGAGGGTGGGCCGTTCTTCATGCTCGAGGGCGGCAAGTTCGTCCGCTACGACGTACGCGGTGGCGATACCGCGGCGCCCGGTGGCGGAAAGATCGGCATGGATCTGACCCAGCTGCAGGCGCTTTACCCGCAGGCTGAGTCGCTGCAGCCACACAAATACGTGGAAGACGGCAAGGTGCTGCGGGTGCCGGCAACGGACGGCAGCCAGGGCGTGCTGGTGTTCGAATTGGGCGCCGACGGCAAGGCGACGCTCTGGCGCGTAGGCCTGCCGCCGCAGGTGGATTACGTGGAAGGCTGTGGCTGATACGCTGCGGCGGTCATAGGCAGTAGCGCGGGTATGCTCCGGGCACCGCCGTCATCACTGCAGGGGAGGGAGGCGCAATGTTCGAAGCTATCGCATGGTTTGTCCTGGGGCTGGTGCTGCTGGCCCTGGGCGGTGATTCCATCGTCAAGGCCGCCTCCGGCCTGGCTCAGCGCTTCGGTGCCTCGCCTTTCGTCGCTGGCTTGTTGCTGGTGGCCTTCGGCACCTCGTTGCCGGAGCTGGTGGTCAATGCCCGCGCGTTCGCGGTCGGCGCGCAGGAGTTGGCGCTGGGCAACGCGGTCGGCAGCAATATCGTCAATGTCGGCCTGACCCTGGGGCTGGCTGCGTTGGCGTTCCCGCTGGTGGTACGCACACGCCTGCTATCGCCGCTGCTGGTGCTGCTGGCGGTGGCGACGCTGGCCTTGATCGTGTTCGGACTGGATGGTGTGATCAGCCGCATCGAAGGCATCGTGTTGCTGCTCGGCTTTGTCGGCGTTCTGGCGTTCCTGCTGAAGCGTGCACGGCAGGAACCTGTGGCATTGCAGGAAAACATCGCCGACTACGCCACCACCCGCACCGTGTTGGGCTTGAATCTGATCCGCGTGGTCATCGCAGGCGTGGTGCTGTACTACGGCGCGCGCTTCGTGGTGCAGGCGGCGCCGGTGATTGGTGCGGGCTGGGGCATGTCGCCGTTGCTGGCCGGTTTGTTGCCGGTGGCCATCGGCACTGCCTTGCCGGAAGTCGCCGCGGCCATTGCCGCTGCACGTCGCGGGCAGGGCGACATGGTCGTAGGCCACGTGATCGGCTCCAGCCTGTTCAATGTGCTGGTGGTGATCGGCGGTATGGCAGCACTGCGGCCGATGCCGTTGCCGGCCTCGTTCGTGCGGCTGGAATTGCCGGCGGCGATCGTGTTCGTGCTGATGCTGTACCCGATGCTGCGTGGCGACCTGAAGATCAGCCGCAGCGAAGGCGTGGTGCTGTTCATCGCGTTCCTGGCGTGGGTAGGCCTGGAGCTGGCGCTGTTCACCTTGTAGGTGCGGCGCAAGCCAGCGAAGCTGGCACAGCTGAAAGCGCCGGGTTGTATGCAATCACATGCCATGCTGCTGTTGCTGTTGCTGTTGCAGTGGCTTCGCGGCTGACGCCGCTCCCACAGGTCAGCTGGCGCTGCTGCGTATGAGGCATCTGTCCCTTGCATTCATTGCCCGGATTGGGCTTGAATCAACGGTTCAGGGCTGACAAGGAGTCGAGCATGCGCAGGTTTTTGATGGTTGTGGCGTGCATGGGCTTGGCGGGATGTGCGCATGTCGGCCGTAGCAGCACATGGGTGGACCCATCCATGGCGGTGCAGCTGGCGGCTGCGGCTGGTCCGCAGCGCGGGATAGATGGGGTGTTTGCGCTGACGGTGCGTGCCAGTGGCAATGCCGATGGCAGGTTGTATCTGAACTCCCAATCGGATTACCGCGATCCGCGCAATCTGAGCATCAGCATCGGGCCCGATGCGCTTCAGGAGCTGGTGGCTCAATACGGGTCGGATCCCGGCGCAGCCTTGAAGGGACGCGCTATTCTGGTGCGGGGTACGGCGCGGATGGTGCGTATCGGATTCGTTGCTGATGGCAGGCGCGTCAGCGACAAGTACTACTACCAGACGCATGTGCGGGTCGATGACGCCACGCAGCTGCAGCTGCGCTGAAGCGGACCGGTAGTGGGGGGGGGGGGGGGGGGGGGGGGGGGGGGGGGGGGGGGGGGGGGGGCCGCCGCGGGGGGGGGCGGGGCGGGGGGGGGGGGGGGGGGGGTGTTGGGGG
>NZ_JBRREI010000087.1:0-11603 GCF_056760195.1 Stenotrophomonas sp. STEN020 | reverse complement strand
ATCACGCGCTGGCCCGACGTAGGCGGTGTCCCCGTTTGCGCTCGTTTCCTCCGCTGCCCCTCGCCGCCCCCGCCCCCCCGCCCCACTACAGGACGAAAAAAAACAGGCGCCTTTCGGCGCCTGTTTTCGTTTTAATCCAAGGCCAACACTCAGCCCTTGATCACACCCAGCTCCAACCCAATCCGGGTGAAGGCATCGATCGCACGGTCCAGGTGCGCGCGGCTGTGGGCGGCGCTGATCTGGGTGCGGATGCGGGCCTGGCCCTTGGGCACCACCGGGAAGAAGAAGCCGATCGCATAGATGCCTTCTTCCAGCAGACGCTGGGCGAACTTCTGTGCCAGCGGTGCGTCATACAGCATCACCGGGCTGATCGGATGCACGCCCGGCTTCACGTCGAAACCCGCCGCGGTCATCTTTTCGCGGAAGTAAGCGGTGTTCTCGCGCAGCGTTTCTCGCAGGTCATCGGCGGCAGCCAACATCTCGAACGCCTTGATGCCGGCAGCAACCACATGCGGCGGCAGCGAGTTGGAGAACAGGTAGGGGCGCGAGCGCTGACGCAGCAGTTCGACGACTTCGGCGCTGGCGCAGGTGAAACCGCCCAGTGCGCCGCCCATGGCCTTGCCCAGGGTGCCGGTGATGATGTCGATCTTGTCGAGCGCGCCCTTCACTTCGGCCGAGCCACGGCCTGTGGCACCGAGGAAGCCAGTGGCATGGCATTCGTCGATGTGCACCAATGCGCCGTACTTCTTGGCCAGCGCGGTGATCTCATCGAGCGGAGCGATGAAACCGTCCATCGAGAACACGCCGTCGGTGGTGATCAGCTTGGTCTTGCAGCCAGCGGCATCAGCGGCCTGCAGCTGTGCTTCCAGATCGGCCATGTCGCAGTTGGCGTAGCGGAAACGCTTGGCCTTGCACAGGCGCACGCCATCGATGATGGAGGCGTGGTTCAGCGCGTCGGAGATGATCGCGTCGTTCTCGCCCAGCAGCGGCTCGAACAGGCCGCCGTTGGCATCGAAGCAGGCGGCGTAGAGGATGGTGTCGTCCTTGCCGAAGAACTCGGCAATCTGCTTTTCCAGCTGCTTGTGCAGGTCCTGGGTGCCGCAGATGAAGCGCACCGAGGCCATGCCGAAGCCATGCGTGTCCAGCGCATCCTTGGCCGCCTGGATCAGGTCCGGGTGGTCGGCCAGGCCCAGGTAGTTGTTTGCACAGAAATTCAACACCGTGCGGCCGTCGTCGAGGGTGATCTCGGCGGACTGCGGGCTGGTGATGATGCGTTCGGACTTGAACAGCCCCTGCGCGCGGATGGCGTCCAGTTCCTCGGCGTAGTGCCGGGTCAGCGGGGAGGTGTTCGCGGTTTCGGTCATGGCTGCAGGGTCTTGCGGTGGAGAGGAGCGGCAATTTTAGCCTCCCGCGTGTTTTGGCGCTGGCGTCATGCGCAAAGGCTATAAGCGCGGCGGGCTAAGTCATTTCTCGGTAATGGGTGTGCACCCGCAGCATCG
This sequence comes from Stenotrophomonas sp. STEN020, assembly GCF_056760195.1. Taxonomy (NCBI): domain Bacteria; kingdom Pseudomonadati; phylum Pseudomonadota; class Gammaproteobacteria; order Lysobacterales; family Lysobacteraceae; genus Stenotrophomonas; species Stenotrophomonas sp. STEN020. The sequence goes on along the minus strand of NZ_JBRREI010000087.1, from coordinate 10,104 downwards.
ACTGCACACCCACCCACCAGGAGACACTGATGACCCTTACACGCCCCCCATTCACCCTGCCATCCAGGAAGCTGTTGTCCCTCAGCCTGGCCCTGGCGGCGTGTGGGGCGGGGTCATCGGCGCAGGCGCAGCAACTCACCGTCGAGCAGTTGCAGGAGCGCCTGCAGCGATTGGAGCGGCTGGCCGGCGTCAGCGATGGGGCAGGCGAAGGCGTAGGCCTGGCCGATCTGGACCAGCGCCTGCGCATCCTCGAGCGCCGCCTTGAACTGGCGGAAGAAGAGCGGGTTGCCGCTGCCAAGGCCGCACCGAAGATCGCCATCGACCAGAAGGGTGCCTCGTTCAAATCCGGCGATGGCAACTACGAGCTGAAGCTGCGCGGCCTGCTGCAGGGCGATGCCCGCCTGTTCCTGGGCGGCGACGCCAACCAGAACGACACCTTCCTGCTGCGTACCGCACGGCCCACCCTGGAGGGCTCGCTGGGCAAGCTGGTGGCCTACCGCTTCACTCCAGAGTTTGCCGGTGACAGTGCCAGCATCGTCGATGCCTATGCCGATCTGCGTTTCGATCCTGCCTACACGGTACGCGTCGGCAAGTTCACCTCGCCGGTCGGTCTGGAACGGCTGCAGTCATCTTCGGCACTGGTCGATGTGGAGCGCGCGTTGGCCAGCGAACTGGCGCCGAACCGCGACCTGGGTGTGCAGCTGCAGGGCGAAGTGGCCAAGGGCAAGTTCAGCTATGCGCTGGGCGTGTTCAACGGCACCGTCGATGGCCGCGATGCGGTTACCAGCAATCCGGATGACAACTTCGAATACGCCGGCCGCGTGTTCTTCGAGCCACTCAAGGGCAGTGACAGCGCGTGGGCAGGACTGGGCTTCGGCCTTGGTGCAAGCACGGGCGAGAAGCATGGCAGTGGCAGCAACTTCCTGCCGCGATATCGCACGCCAGGGCAGGCCACGTTCTTTGCTTATCGCAGTGCAGTGACTGCCGATGGCGAACACCGCCGCTGGTCGCCGCAGGGCTGGTTCTACCGCAATGGGCTGGGCCTGCAGGCCGAGTACATCGCCTCGGAGCAGGAGGTTGCGCGCAACGGCATCCGCAAGCGCTTGGACAACCGGGCTTGGCAGGCTACCGCCAGCTATGTGCTGACCGGTGAGGATGCGAGCTATCGCGGGGTCACGCCTTCACATCCCTTTGGAGCAAACGGTGGGCACGGCGCGGTGGAACTGACCGCGCGCTACGGCGAACTGCAGATCGATGATGCCGCGTTCCCGTTCTATGCCGATCCAGCGGTGTCGGCCTCGCAGGTCCGCTCGTGGACGGTGGGTGCCAACTGGTATCTGACCGCCAATCTCAAGCTGGCGACCAACTATCTGCACAGCAGTTTTGATGCGGCTTCCGCTGGCGCGAAGTTGCCTGATGAAAAAGCTGTTTTCTCGCGCCTGCAAGTTTCCTTCTGACGGAGAGCCCTCATGACCCATTCCTATGTTTCCCGCCTTGCTACCGCAGCACTGGCCTTCGCCCTGACCTTGAGTGCCGGCGCCGCGTTTGCGCGCGACGTGCAGCTGCTCAACGTTTCCTACGACCCGACCCGCGAGCTGTACCGCGATTTCAATGCCGCCTTCGCCAAGCACTGGAAGGAAACCAAGGGCGACAACGTCACCATCGAAACCTCGCACGGCGGCTCCGGCAAGCAGGCGCGTACGGTGATCGATGGCATCGAGGCCGACGTGGTTACCCTGGCGCTGGCCTATGACGTGGACGCGATCGCCGACAAGGCCAAGCTGCTGCCGGCCAATTGGGAACGCCGTTTGCCGGAAAACAGCGCGCCCTACACCTCGACGATTGTGTTCCTGGTGCGCAAGGGCAATCCCAAGGGCATCCGCGACTGGCCGGACCTGCTGCGCAGCGGCGTATCGGTGGTAACGCCAAACCCGAAGACCTCCGGCGGTGCACGTTGGAATTATCTGGCCGCCTGGGCCTACGGTGATCACATCTTCAAGGGCGACCGCGACAAGATCCTGAACTACATGCGAGCGCTGTTCCGCAATGTGCCGGTGCTCGATACCGGTGCGCGTGGCGCCACCACCACCTTCGTCCAGCGCGGTATTGGTGATGTGCTGCTGGCCTGGGAAAACGAAGCCTTCCTCGCCCAGGAAGAACTGGGCCCGGACAAGTTCGAAATCGTGGTGCCGAAGCTGTCGATCCTCGCCGAGCCGTCGGTGGCCTTGCTGGACCGCAACGTCGACCGTCACGGCACCCGTGATGTCGCCCAGGCCTATCTGCAGTACCTGTACTCGCCGGAAGGCCAGCGCATCGCCGCGCGTCACTACTACCGTCCACGCTCGCCGCAATACGCAGCACCGGCCGATGTGGCGCGCTTCCCGCAGGTACAGCTGGTCACCATCCGCAGTGCTTTCGGTTCATGGGGCAGGGCGCAGGCCGAGCACTTCGCCGACGGCGGCGTCTTCGATCAGATCCAAGCGAGCAAGTAGACCGTGTCAGCAACCGCACAAACACTGCAGCCGCGTGTGCGAAGCCAACGCCGGGTACTCCCCGGCTTTGGTCTTGGTATGGGCATCACCTTGTTCTGGTTGGGGCTGATCGTCCTGATCCCGCTGCTGGGCGTATTCCTGAAAGCGGCAGGGTTGGGCCCGGGCGGCATCTGGCAGATCTGGACCGAACCGCGCGTACTGGCCGCGCTGCGCTTGAGCTTCGGCACCGCTTTTGCGGCGGCCGCGTTCAATACCGTGATGGGCACGTGGGTGGCGTGGGTATTCGTGCGCTACAACTTCCCTGGCCGGCGCCTGTTCGACGCAATGATCGATCTGCCGTTTGCCTTGCCCACCGCCGTCGCCGGCATCGCCTTGACTGCGTTGTATGGCGGCCAGGGCTGGATCGGGCAATGGCTGGAGCCGCTTGGCATCAAGGTGGCGTACACGCCGCTGGGCATCGTGGTGGCCTTGGTGTTTGTTGGCCTGCCGTTCGTGGTGCGGATCGTGCAGCCGGTGTTGGCTGAAGCCGAGCGCGAGTTCGAGGAAGCTTCGGCAACGCTCGGCGCCACACGTTTCCAGACCATCGTGCGAGTAGTGCTGCCGAGCCTGTGGCCGGCGATGCTGACCGGCTTTGCGTTGGCTTTCGCGCGCGGGGTGGGTGAGTACGGCTCGGTGATCTTCATTGCTGGCAACATGCCCAGCGTCACCGAGATCGCACCGCTGCTGATCACCATCCGCCTGGAAGAGTTTGACTACGCCGGTGCCACCGCGATTGCCGGGGCGATGTTGTTGCTGTCGTTCGTGCTGCTGCTCTTGGTCAATACCTTGCAGGCACGGCTACAACGCAGGGGCGCGCGATGAACGAGTTGGTGTCGGAGTTGTCGGTGAGCATGGACCGTAGTGAGCGTGTGGCCAAGCCGCAGCAGGTGACCAGCGAACCGCGCTGGGTGCAGGTGCTGCTGATTCTTGGCGCACTTGGCTTTTTGTTGTCGTTCCTGTTGCTGCCGCTGGTGCTGGTATTCGTCGAAGCACTGCGTGGTGGTGCGCTGGCGTTCTGGAATGCGATCAGCGATCCGGATGCCTTGTCGGCGATTCGCCTCACGCTATTGGTGACGGCAATAGTCGTGCCGCTGAACCTGATCTTCGGTGTGGCAGCGGCATGGGTGGTGAGCAAGCACAGCTTCCCGGGCAAACGCTGGCTGGTGACCCTGATCGATCTGCCGTTCTCGGTATCGCCGGTGGTGGCGGGACTGGTCTTCATCCTGCTGTTCGGTCGCGATGGTTGGTTCTGGCCGATGATCGAGGACGGGTTGCGCCTGCACCTGCCGGTGCTGGGCGAAACCCTGCTGCAGCTGCCACGCATCGTGTTTGCGATACCCGGCATCGTGCTGGCCACGGTATTCGTCACCTTCCCCTTCATCGCCCGCGAACTGATGCCGCTGATGGAGCAGCAGGGCAGTGATGAAGAACTGGCAGCGCTGACCCTGGGTGCCAATGCCTGGCAGATGTTCTGGAAGGTGACCTTGCCGAACATCCGTTGGGGCCTGCTGTACGGCGTGCTGTTGTGCAGTGCTAGGGCGATGGGTGAATTCGGCGCGGTGTCGGTGGTGTCCGGGCATATCCGTGGACGTACCAATACGCTGCCGCTGCACGTGGAGATTCTCTACAACGAATACGCCTACAGCGCAGCTTTTGCCTGTGCCTCGCTGCTGGCTGCCACTGCCTTGCTGACGCTGGTGGTGAAATCTTTCCTGGAGTGGCGCCACGGTCAGTCGTTGGCCGCCGCCCATCGTCATTGAGGTCGCAATGAATATCCGCATACACAACCTGGGCAAGCAGTACGGCACGTTCCCGGCGCTGGACGGCGTCAGTCTGGATATCCGCAGTGGTGAGTTGCTGGCGCTGCTGGGTCCATCAGGCTCAGGCAAGACGACCTTGCTGCGCGCGCTGGCCGGACTGGAACATCCCGAGCGTGGCGAAATCCTGTTCGATGGTGAGGACGCCACCGGTTTGAGCGTGCAGGCGCGACGTGCTGGCTTCGTGTTCCAGCATTACGCCTTGTTCAAGCATCTGGACGTGCGCCGCAACATCGCCTTCGGGCTGGAAGTGCGACGTGGTGCCGAGCGCTGGCCGAAGGCGCGTATCGACGCCAAGGTCGATGAATTGCTGGCGCTGGTACAACTCGACGGGCTGGGTGGGCGCTACCCTGCGCAGCTGTCCGGTGGTCAGCGGCAGCGCGTGGCGCTGGCCCGCGCGCTGGCGATCGAGCCGCGCGTGCTGCTGCTGGATGAACCCTTCGGTGCGCTGGATGCACAGGTGCGTCGCGATCTACGCCGTTGGCTGCGCGAACTGCACGACCGCACCGGGCTGACCACGGTGTTCGTTACCCACGATCAGGAAGAGGCGCTGGAGCTGGCCGACCGTGTTGCCATCCTCAACCGTGGCCGCATCGAGCAGGTGGGTACGCCGGGCGAGGTCTATGACCAACCGGCGTCGCCCTTCGTCTATGGCTTCGTCGGTGAGGCCAACCGGTTGCCGGCACGTGCGCACGGGCAGACGCTGGAAGTGGCCGGTGCACAATGGCCACGCACCAGCGCAGTGCCGGAGGGCGAGGCGCTGGAGGTATTCGTACGGCCTGAGGATCTGCTGGTCGAGGCCGATGGCCACTGGCAGGCCACGGTCGGGCTGGTGCAGCGCAGTGGCCCACGCCAGCGTCTGCGCGCACGCCTGGCTGGCGCAACTACCGAGTTGGAAGTGGAGTTGCCAGCCGATGCGCCGGCTTATGCGGCCGGCCAGTCAATCCGGCTCGGGGCCCGTCGTTACGGGGTCTTTCCAGCAGCAGTGGGCTGAATAGGGCGGGGCTTCGCGGTTGGGGTGAAATAGATGTTGCATCGCAATATAATTGCGGTTAAATATTTGTGAATCGGGATTTGTCCTATCCCGATGCCCCCACTTCCTGGAGAGATCTGCATGATGCACAACAAGCGTCTTGTCGCCGTGGCCTGTGCCGCCCTGTTGTCCGTTCCGTTTGCCGTCAGCGCCCAGGAGAGTGAGGAGTCCACCTCTCCGTTCAGTGCCAGCTTCGGCGTGACCACCGACTACGTGTTCCGTGGTGTGTCGCAGACCGACAACGAGCCGGCTTTCCAGGCGGGCGCCACCTACACCGCACCGTTCGGCCTGTATGCCACCGTGTGGGGTTCCAACGTCGATTTCGGCGAAGGCGGCCCGAACTTCGAAGTCGATTACAACATCGGCTGGAGCAAGGACCTGTCCGACAGCTGGAACCTGGATCTGGGCGTAAACCGCTATACCTACACCAGCGCTTCCAGCGACTACGGTGACATCGATTACAACGAATACCTGGCCAAGGTGACCTGGACCGGCCCGGTGGTTGTCAGCGGCCTGTTGGGCTACGCCGACGATTACAGCAACAGCGGCGCCGAGCAGATCTACGCCGGCCTGGATGCCAGCTACGAGATCGGCAACGGTTTCTCGGTCGGCGCATCGGCCGGTTACACCACGATCAAGGCTGACGCCAACGAATGGCCGCGCCGTTCGGATTACTTCGATGGCTCGGTGTCGGTGTCCAAGGCCTTCGGCCCGGCCACGGCCAGCCTGGGTTACTACGACACCTTCGGCTCGGATGCTGCCGACCTGCGTCGCGGCTCGGACACCTACAAGCCGGGCGTGGTGTTCAGCGTCTCGGTCGACGTGCCCTGATCCAAATGTGATGCAAAAAGAAAAAGGCGCCGAAAGGCGCCTTTTTCCGTAGTGCCGACCCATGGTCGGCAATGGGCATTACCGGTGACGCCAATGCCGACCATGGGTCGGCACTACCGATTCCGCCTGAGCTCAGTTCCAGCTCAGCACAACCTTGCCGGCCTTGCCCTGTTCCATCAGGTCGAAACCTTCCTGGAAACGGTCCACCGGCAACTGGTGGGTCATCACCTTGCCCAGCGGGAAACCGCCCAGCACCAGCTGGGTCATCTTGTACCAGGTCTCGTACATCTTGCGGCCGTAGATGCCCTGCACGGTCAGGCCCTTGAAGATGATCTTGTCCCAATCGCAACCAGCGCCCTTGGGCATGATGCCGAGCATGGCGATCTTGCCGCCGTGGTACATGCAATCGAGCATGTCGTTGAAGGCGCGCGGGTTGCCGCTCATTTCCAGGCCGACGTCGAAGCCTTCCATGTGCAGCTCGGCCATCACGTCCTTCAGCGACTGGTTGGCGACGTTGACCACGCGCGTGGCGCCCATGTCGGCGGCCAGCTTCAGGCGGAAATCATTGACGTCGGTGACCACCACGTTGCGCGCACCGATGTGCTTGCAGATGCCGGCGGCAATGATGCCGATCGGGCCGGCACCGGTGATCAGCACGTCTTCGCCGATCACGTCGAACTCCAGCGCACAATGCGCGGCGTTGCCGTAGGGGTCGAAGAACGCCGCCAGCTCGGACGGGATCTGGTCCGGGATCGGCCACAGGTTGGTGGCCGGCATCACCATGTATTCGGCGAAGGCACCGTTGACGTTGACGCCGATGCCGACGGTGTTCGGGCACAGGTGCTGGCGGCCGCCACGGCAGTTGCGGCAATGGCCGCAGACGATGTGGCCTTCGGCCGAGACGCGCTGGCCGATTTCATAGCCGGTCACGCCCGGGCCGATCTCGGCGATCCGGCCGACGAACTCGTGGCCGATGGTCAGGCCCGGCTTGATGGTGCGCTGGCTCCACTCGTCCCACAGGTAGATGTGCAGGTCGGTGCCACAGATGGCGGTCTTTTCCAGCTTGATCAGCACCTGGTTCGGGCCCGGCGTAGGTACCGGCACCTCTTCCATCCAGATGCCCTTGGTCGCTTCGCGCTTCACCAGCGCCTTCATCGTCTGTGCCATTGCAGGAGACCGCAGTGTGAGGAAAGTGCGCGATTATAAGCTTTCAGCCGTAACCGCCCGGTACTGACCGATGGCAGGGGAGGTGGACGGTTACAACGGCTACAATCGGCGCTTCCAAACTTTCGGATGTGCGTAATGCGCGTGAATTTTCTTGCGTTTTCCATCGTTGCCGGCCTGGGCCTCGCGCAGACCGCGCACGCCGCCGAAGGCATGTGGGTGCCGCAGCAGCTGCCTGAAATTGCCGGCCCGCTGAAGCAGGCCGGTCTGAAGCTGGACCCGCAGCAGCTGGCCAACCTGACCGGCGACCCGATGGGCGCGGTGGTTGCGCTGGGCGGCTGCACCGCCAGCTTCGTTTCGCCGCAGGGCCTGGTGGTGACCAATCACCACTGCGCCTACGGCTCGATCCAGCTGAACTCCACGGCCGAGAAGAACCTGATCAAGGACGGCTTCAACGCGCCGACCCTGAAGGACGAACTGAGCGCTGGACCGAACGCCCGTATCTATGTGCTGGACGACATCACCGATGTCACCGCGCAGGCCAAGGCCGCCATCGCTGGCGCCGGCAACGACCCGCTCAAGCGCACCCAGGCGCTGGAAGCCTTCGAGAAGCAGGCCATCGCCGCCTGCGAAACCGACGACGCCTACAGCTGCACCCTGTACAGCTTCTCCGGCGGCAACACCTACCGCCTGTTCAAGAACATGGAAATCAAGGACGTGCGCCTGGCCTATGCGCCCCCGGGCAGCGTCGGCAAGTTCGGCGGTGACGTCGACAACTGGATGTGGCCGCGCCACACCGGCGATTTCTCGTTCTACCGCGCCTACGTCGGCAAGGACGGCAAGCCGGCCGCATTCGCCGCCGACAACGTGCCGTACCAGCCCAAGCATTGGCTGAAGCTGGCTAACCAGCCGCTGGGCGAGGGTGATTTCGTGATGGTGGCCGGTTACCCGGGCCGCACCGACCGCTATGCGCTGGTCAGCGAGTTCGAGAACACCGCCACCTGGACCTACCCGTCGATCGCCAAGGCCTACAAGGACCAGATCGCGATGGTCGAAGCGGCCAGCAAGAACAACCCGGACATTGCGGTGAAGTACGCTGCCAGCATGGCCAGCTGGAACAACACCAGCAAGAACTACGACGGCCAGTTGGACGGCTTCAAGCGCAACAACGTGCTCGGCCAGAAGCAGGCTGCGGAAACCGCGGTGCTGGAATGGCTGCGCGGCCAGGGCGCTGCCGGCAAGCCGGCGCTGGATGCGTTCGCGCAGTTGCAGACGCTGGGCCAGCAGTCGCGCATGAACCAGGCGCGTGACCTCAACCTGGCCATGCTCAACCGCACCGGCACCTTGGGCACCGCCGTGCGCCTGTACCGCCTGGCCATTGAAAAGGCCAAGCCGGACGCACAGCGTGAAGAGGGTTACCAGGAACGCGATCTGCCGGCCATCGAAGGCGGCCTGAAGCAGATGGACCGTCGCTACGTGCCGGCCATGGATCGCCAGTTCCAGCAGTACTGGCTGCAGCAGTATGTGCAGCTGCCGGCCGGCCAGCACCTGTCGGCGTTCGACAAGTGGATCGGCGGTGTGGATGCCAAGGCGGTTGATGCAACGGTAGCGCGTCTGGACGGCTCCAAGCTGGGCAGCCTGGACGAGCGCCTGAAGTGGTTCGGTGCTGACAAGGCGGCGTTCGAAGCGAGCAATGATCCGGCCATCCAGTACGCCGTGGCAGTGATGCCGGCGCTGCTGGAGCTGGAGCACCAGCGCAAGCTGCGCATGGGCGAGGAACTGGTGGCACGTCCGCTGTTCCTGCAGGCCATTGCCGATTACAAGAAGACCAAGGGCGAGTTCGTTTACCCGGACGCCAACCTGTCGCTGCGTATCACCTTCGGCAACGTGAAGGGTTACACCGGCCTGGACGGCAAGGTGCAGGAAGCCTTCACCGACCTGGAAGGCATCGTCGCCAAGGAAACCGGCAAGGACCCGTTCGATTCGCCGCAGGCGCTGATCGATGCGGTCAAGGCCAAGCGTTACGGCGGCTTCGAGGACAAGCGTATCGGCAGCGTGCCGGTGAACTTCCTGTCCGACCTGGACATCACCGGCGGCAACTCCGGCTCGCCGGTGCTGGATGCACACGGTCGCCTGGTTGGTCTGGCGTTTGACGGCATCTGGGAATCGGTCGCCAGCAACTGGGTGTTCGATCCGGTGATGACCCGCATGATCTCGGTCGACGAGCGTTACATGCGCTGGATCATGCAGGAAGTGGCACCGGCCCCGCAGCTGCTGAAGGAAATGGACGCCGCCTCGAAGTAAGTTCGAGTTGCGTAGTTGATAAGGAAGCCCGGACGGGAAACCGTCCGGGCTTTTGTTTTGCGCGCAGCGAAAGGCTTTGTAGGAGTGGCGTCAGCCGCGAAGCCGATAGCATTGAAATCACCGGCATGCCCGCAACCGGGTGGATCCGTTGCTTTGCGGCTGACGCCGCTCCTACGTTTGGTATTGCCGGTAAAGCCTCTGCCGAGCATGGCTCGGCACTACGCTCTTGCCCCCTCCCTTTCGCGCAGCGAAGGGGAGGGCTGGGGCGGGGTTGGCTCTTCGCCGACTGACTCAGCCATGCCTTCGCGACTGTAGTGGGGGGGGCGGGGGCGAAGCCGGGGGCGTGGTCACGGAAACAACCGACCCCAGCAGGCAGAAGCCCACCCCACACCACGCGCCCGGTCCGCCCCCCCCCCCCGAAGAG
>NZ_JBRREI010000086.1:0-12287 GCF_056760195.1 Stenotrophomonas sp. STEN020 | reverse complement strand
GCTTTGAGCTGTTGCTTTGAGCTGTTGCTTTGAGCTGTTGCTTTGAGCTGTTGCTTTGAGCTGTTGCTTTGAGCTGTTGCTTTGAGCTGTTGCTTTGGCTTTGAGCTGTTGCTTTGGCTTTGAGCTGTTGCTTTGGCTTTGAGCTTTGGCTCCTGCTTTCCCCTCTCCCGCCTGCGGGAGAGGGGTAGGGGTGAGGGCAAGCTCTTGTTCTTACTTCTGCTTCTACCGCCCCTCACAGTCCGAGCACAGATGAAAACCACCGCAAGGTGGTTTTTCTTCGCGCCGAGCAATTTATGTGGGAACCATTTCAAAAACTGCCGAAGCCAAATCAAGAGCCCCCCATCCGCCCCCCGCCTTCGCGGGGGCAGGCTCTTCGGGCACCTTCCCCCGCAAGCGGGAGAAGGGAAGGAAAAAGCAAAGCAAAGCCGAGCCGAGCCGAGCCGAGCCGAAGCCGAAGCCAGAGCCACAGCCAAACCACAGCAAGAGCAAGACTGCGCAACCCACCCTCGCAATTACGTGCATATGCACATAAACTCCAACCCATCGCCCTGCCCCACAAGCCGATGGACACCTCCAGCCCCTGCACCTGCTTCCAGCTGCGCCGCGCCACACGCCGCGTGACCCAGCTTTATGACCGTCATCTGGCCGCCGCCGACCTGAGCCTCAACGCCTACTCCATCCTGCGCCGCTCCAGCCAGCCACGTCCGCTGGGTGAGCTCGCCGATGCATTGGGCATGGACCGCACCACCCTCACCCGCAACCTCAAACCGCTGCTCGACGCCGGCCTGCTCAGCTCCGCGCCCGGCGCAGATTCCCGCCAGCGCCAGCTGCACATCACCGCCGCCGGCAAGCGCCGCCTGCAGAAGGCCTTCCCACTCTGGCAACAAGCCCAGCAGGAGATAGAAGCACTGTTCGGCGGCAAACGCATCACGGATCTCAACCAACAGCTGGAAGCACTTACGCATTCACTGGAACAGGAGCAACCAGCATGAGCACCCAAGCCCCCACCCGCACACCGTGGCTGCTGTTGCTGGCCGCCTCCAGCATCTTGATGGTGACCATGGGCGTGCGCCAGACCAGCGGTCTGTTGATCGACCCCATCCATGTTTCGACCGGGCTCGGCATCGCCCAGATCAGTTTCTCGCTGGCGATCGGCCAATTCGTATGGGGTGCAGTGCAGCCATTCTTCGGTGCCATGGCCGACCAGCGTGGACCGCTGCCGGTACTGGTCGGCGGTGGTGTGCTGCTGGCGGTCGGCCTGCTCGCGGCAACCCTGCTGCCCGGCGCCTGGGGGCTGAACCTCAGCTTCGGCCTGCTGCTGGCCGCCGGCGCCGGTGCCGGCAGTTTCTCGGTGCTGATCGGCGCAACCGCCTGGCGTATTCCCGCGCAGAAGCGCTCGATGGCGGCCGGCATCATCAACGCCGGCGGCTCACTCGGCCAATTCCTGTTCGCGCCACTGGTGCAGCTGCTGCTCAGTGCTTTCGGCTGGATCAAGGCCTTGTATGCACTGGCCTTCATCGTGCTGCTGTCACTGCCTTTGGCGTGGCCACTACGTAAACGGGCCCCCCGCAGCGAAGCGGCCGACGATGGCGAAGCTCTGCGCCCGCAGTTGCAACGCGCCCTGCGTGACCGCAGCTACTGGTGTCTGCATCTTGGCTTCTTCACCTGCGGCGTGCACATCGCCTTCCTGGTCACCCATCTGCCCGGCGAGATCGCGCTTTGCGGGCTGTCGCCGAACGTGGCCTCGGTATCGATTGCCTTGATCGGCCTGTTCAATGTCGCCGGCAGCCTGATCATCGGCGCACTCGGCGAACGCTTCCGGATGAAATGGCTGCTGTTCTGGATGTACCTCAGCCGCGCCGTATTGATCGCGGTCTATCTGGCTTCGCCGCCGACACCGATGACCTTCTATGTGTTCGCCGCCGCACTGGGCTTCACCTGGCTGGCGACGGTGCCACCCACCGCAGGACTGGTCGGCAAGCTGTTCGGTCCGCGTCACATGGGCACCCTGTTTGGCCTGACCCTGTTCTCGCACCAGATCGGCGCGTTCTTCGGTGCCTGGCTGGGTGGCGTAGCACTGGAATACGGCGGCGACTACAGCTGGATGTGGTACGCGGACATGGCATTGGCCGCCGCTGCAGCGCTGATCAACCTGCCGATCCGCGAAGCACCACTGCGCCGCCAGCTCGCCGCGAGCTGAACGAAATGGGCCGCTGCAACGGCCCGTTTCACCGCACCCATTGAAACCGGACACTTTTGTCCGGATTATATGCGGCATGACTTCCATTCGCTCCGATGCCGCCGTGCGTCGTGCTTTGCTGTTGGATGCGGCCGACGCTGTGTTCGGCGAGCACGGCATCACCGCCCCACTCGACCTGGTGGTGGCACGCGCCGGCGTAGGCCGGGCAACGCTGTACCGCAACTTCCCCGACCGCACCGCGCTGATCGAGGCCCTGCTGCAGCGGACCGTGGAAAAGATCGAAGCGCATCTGGTGGAGCTGGGCGAGCGTGACGACGCCCTGTTCGAGCTGATCATCGGCATGGCCAAGCGCATCGTGTACTCGCCAGCGCTGGCCGACTACTGGCGCGCGGTGGACCAGGACGAACCCGCGATCAAGGCCGCACGCGAGCGCATTCTTGGCCTGTCCGAACCGGCCCTGCTGCGCGCCAAAGCCGCGGGGCTATGCCGGCCCGACCTGCAGCTGTCCGATATTTCTTTGATCTCCGGCATGCTCGGCGCAGCGTTGCGCGGGCGCACCGTCGAAGATCGCACCACCCTCGCACGGCGTGCGATTGAATTGCTGCGTCCCGGCCTGTCCGTGCAGGCTGCAACGGAACGCACATGAAGCCCCTCAAGCCCATTCCGGACTGGGAAGAGCACGAGAAGCCAAGCCTGCCAGGCTCGGCCTCGATGCCCTGGCATCCCCCGCACCGGCGGGCGGCCTACGCCGCCGTGGCGGTGCTGGTGGCGATCACCGGCGGGTTGGGCAATGCGTTGATCAGCGCCAACCTGCCTGTGATCACCGGCCAGATGGGGCTGCAGGCCAGCGAGGCCAATTGGTTGGTGGCCGCCTATCTGATGGTCAACGTCAGCGCCAACTTGCTGGTGTTCAAATTCCGCCAGGAATACGGCATCCGCTTGTTCGCCGAGATCGGCCTTGGCACCTACGCCGCGCTGGCGGTGCTGCATCTGTTTGTCGGCAACAACACGACCACCTTGCTGGTACGCGCAGGCAGCGGTTTTGCCGGCGCCGCCTGCACCACACTGGGCACGCTGTACATGCTGCAGGCCTTGCCGCGCAAATACGTGGGCAACCTGCTGGTCATCGGCGTTGGCCTGTCGCAGTTGGCGGTGCCTTTGGCGTGGCTGTTGTCGCCCAGCCTGCTCGACCATGGCGAATGGCAGAACCTGTATCTGTTTGAAGCCGGCTTGGCGCTGTGCTCGTTCGCCGCCGTGGTGGTGCTCAAGCTTCCACCCGGCATCCAGATCAAAGTCTTCGAACGCACCGACTTCCTCACTTTCGCCCTGCTCGCGCCGGGCTTGGCGTTGCTGGTGGTGGTGCTGAGCCAGGGTTATCTGCATTGGTGGTTTGATTCACCCTGGTTGGGTTGGGCACTGGCTGCCGCAGTCGTGCTGATCACCACCGGCCTGTGCATCGAGCACCAGCGCCGCAACCCGCTGCTGCAGGTTCGCTGGTTGATGGGACCGGTGATGCTTCGCTTCATCGTCGGCGCATTCCTGATCCGCTTCCTGACCAACGAGCAGTCCTACGGAATGATCTCGATGATGCGCGCACTTGGCATGGGGCCGGAGCAGATGGCGCCTTTGTTTGGGGTGATACTTGTCGGCGTGCTGGTCGGTATTGCTGCCGGCGCGCTGACCTTCGGGCCGAAGGCGCTGATTCCGCAGTTGCTGGTCTCGATCATCCTGCTCGGCAGTGCAGCCTTCCTCGACCAGCACCGCACCAGCATGGACCGGCCGATGGATTTCGCCCTCAGCCAGTTCCTGGCGGCGGTGGGCAGCGGCATGTTCATGGGCCCGCTGATGCTGATGGGCATACGCCAAGCGATGGCGCGCGGGCTGGACCACATCGTGTCCTTCATCGTGATCCTGTCGCTGACGCAGAGCTTCGGCAGTCTTGCCGGCTCGGCCTTCCTGAGCAGTTTCCAGCTGCACCGTGAGCACATCTATTCCACCGCGCTGGTCAGCCAGCTCAATCCCGCCGACCCGCAGGTAGCGCGACGCTTGCAACTGCAGCAACAAGCCTACGCTCGCGTCATCACCGATCCGGTACAACTCAAGGCGCAGGCCAGTGCAGCCTTGGCGGCAGCGGCCAGGCGCGAGGCCAATGTTCGCGCGTTCAATGATGTATTCGCCTTCAGTGGCTGGGTGGCGATCTGCTTCCTGAGCTGGCTGTTGCTGGAAGTGACACTGCGCAATCCACGCGTGAAACAGGTGATCCGGCGTGACCGCGCCGGGGCCCAGGACAACCGAGCAGAAACATGAGCAACAAGACCGAAAAGAAAGCCTCAGCACCGCCCGCCGAGGCCGTGTCCAAATACAACCGGCCCAGCCGCAGCGCGGTGGTGCTGATGATCATCGTCGCCCTGGTCGGACTGACCTTGATCCTGCGCGCCTGGCAGCTGTGGCCGTTCAACAGCACGCTTATGCACACCGATGACGCCTATGTGCGCGGTCAAGTCACGGTGCTGGCACCGCAGGTCAACGGCTATGTCACCGAAGTGCTGGTCAGCGACTTCGACCACGTAAAACAGGGCCAGCCGCTGCTACGCATTGATCAGCGCATCTATCAGCAGAAGGTGGATCAAGCATTGGCCTCTCTCGAAGATGCACGCGCGCAGCTGGCCAACTCCGACCAGAGCCAGGCGCAGAACCGCGCGCAGATCAGCTCGGCCCGCGCAAATCATTCAGCGCAGCAGGCCGAGCAGCAACGCAGTCGCACCGAGCTGCAACGTTATGAAGCCCTGGCCGCACAGCAACTCGTTTCCAACAGCGACCGTGACAAGCTGCGCGCCTCCACGCAGGCAGCAACTGCTAGCGTGGCGCAATCGCAGGCGGCCATCCATATCGCAGAGGAAACCCTCACCTCCACCGAGGTCGCACGCAAGGGTTTGGAAGCGAAGGTCGCCATGGCTGAAGCCGCCTTGGAACTGGCAAAAATCGACCTCGACAACACCGTGATCAAGGCCCCTCGTGACGGTCAGGTGTCGGAGGCGACCGTGCGGCTTGGGCAATACGTTACCGCCGGCAGCCAGTTGCTGTTCCTGGTGCCGGATACGTTGTGGGTAGTGGCCAACTACAAGGAAGGCCAGACCTGGAACATGGCCATCGGTCAGCCAGCAACCTTTAGTGTCGATGCCTTCCAAGGCAAGAAGCTGACCGGTCGCATCGAACAAATCGCCCCGGCCACCGGCTCCGAGTTCTCGGTACTCAAGCCCGACAACGCCAGCGGCAATTTCACCAAGGTGGTGCAACGTCTACCGATCCGCATCGCCATCGACCCCGACCAAGCGCTGGCCGCACGCCTGCGCCCCGGCATGTCGGTGGTGGTGGAAGTGGATACCGCCGCACGGTAGTGCCGAGCCATGCTCGGCAAGGGCATTTCCAACAATCTTGTGGGAGCGGCGTAAGCCGCGAAGCTGACATGAGTAGGAAGGCCGAAAAGCCAACCCCTCCCCAACCCTCCCCTGTTGCGCAAGCGAGACAGCAAAGCCTTAACCCTATTGCGCTAGGCTGTACCCCTGCTCACAGCCGGGAGAACCCTCGGTGAAAATGATTCTGGCGCTCTCCGTACTGGCCGCACTCACGGCCACCTCAGCCAACGCAGCCGACACGCTGTACTCCGGCGGCCCCATCGTCACCGTGGATGACCGCAACCCCGGTGCTGAGGCCATCGTCGTACGCGATGGCCGCATCGCCTTTGTCGGTACCCGCAAGGCAGCACGCCGCTTCAGTCCGCAGGCGCAGCAGATTGATCTGCAAGGCCACACCCTGACGCCGGGCTTCATCGATGCCCACGGCCACGTTTCCGGCGTTGGCCTGCAGGCACTGTCGGCCAATCTGCTGCCAGCGCCCGACGGCGAAGGCAACTCGATCCCCGCATTGCAGAAGATCATGCGCGAGTTCCGCGCGCACCCGACCACGCCCGAAGGCTACAAGGTCCTGATCGGCTTCGGCTACGACGATTCACAACTGGTCGAACAGCGGCATCCAACCCGGCAGGATCTGGATGCGATCGCCACCGATATACCGATCATCCTGATGCACCAGTCCGGCCATCTCGGCGCCTACAACAGCAAGGCGTTGGAAATGGCCGGCATCACCGCCGACACGCCCAATCCACCGGGTGGCGTGATCCGCCGCGAATCCGGCAGCAACGTGCCTGATGGCGTTCTGGAGGAAAGCGCGCACAACATCGCCCTGTCCAAGCTGATGCCGGCGATGACTGCCGAGCAATCCTTGGCCATGCTCGAAGCCGGCCAGGCGCTGTACATGAAATACGGCTACACCACTGCACAGGACGGCAAGTCCGACGCCGGCACCTTGCAGCTGCTGCCGATGGCGGCCAAGGCCGGCAAGCTCAAAATCGACGTGGTGTCCTATCCCGATATTGAAGTGGCCCTGCAGAACCCGGCCATGCAGGGCCCGTTCTATGGCCTGAACTACACCGACCACTTCCGCATCGGCGGTGTGAAAATCACCTTGGACGGCTCGCCACAGGGCAAGACCGCCTGGCTGACCAAGCCCTACTACAAGGTTCCCGAGGGCGAGAAACCGGACTATGCCGGTTATCCCGCCTTCCCCACCGCCAAGGCCGATGACCTCATCACCCAGGCCTGGGGCCATGGCTGGCAGGTGCTGGCACATGCCAATGGCGATGCCGCCATCGATCAGCTGATCCATGCCGTGTCCGCCGCTGAAGCCAAGTACCCGGACAAACATCTCGTCCCCGTACTGATCCACGGCCAGACCCTGCGCAAGGACCAGGTTGGCGAACTGCGCCGCCTCGGCATCTTCCCTTCGCTGTTCCCGATGCATACCTATTACTGGGGTGATTGGCACCGAGACTCGGTACTTGGCCCGGAGCGCGCCGAGAACATCTCGCCCACGCAATGGGTGCTGGATGCGGGAATGGTATTCACCTCGCACCACGATGCGCCGGTGGTATTCCCGGATTCGATGCGGGTGCTGGATGCGACGGTAAACCGTGTGACCCGTAGTGGTCGTGTGCTGGGGCCGGATCAGCGTGTATCACCGGCGATCGCGCTGAAGGCGATCACCTTGTGGGCAGCGCGGCAGTATGGCGAAGAGAGCAGCAAAGGCTCGATCGAAGTCGGCAAGCGCGCGGACCTGGTGCTGCTCTCGGACAACCCCTTGAGCATCGAACGCACCCAGCTGCACACCATCAAGGTGCTGCAGACCATCAAGGATGGTGAAGTGGTCTACGAGGCAAAGCCGAAACCGTAAGCACAGTGGGCTGTTGTAGGAGCGGCGTAAGCCGCGAAGCCACTGCAAAACCCGAAGCCGATGGCGCATTGACCGCACCGAAGTAACCGGGGCGGTCTAAGCCTAGGGGCTTCGCGGCTTACGCCGCTCCTACAAAGCTCCGCTCCCCTCACCCCCTTGTCCCGCAGGGAGAGGGGCTAAAGCCTCAGCCTGCGCAGTTCGCGCACAGGCCGTGCACTTCCAGCGTCTGCGCCTGCGGCTTGAAGCCCAGCTCCTTGGCGCGGGCTTCCAGCTGGCGGACGATGTCGCGGTCTTCCAGCTCCACTGCGCTATGGCAGCGGTCGCAGATCAGGAACGGCACCGAGTGCTGGTTGCTGCTCGGGTGGTGGCAGGCAACAAACGAGTTGACCGACGACAGCTTGTGCACGAAGCCATTGGCCATCAGGAAATCCAGCGCGCGATACACCGTGGGCGGGGCATCAGCGCCTACACCCTTGCCTTCACGCACCCATTCCAACAGCTCGTAGGCCTTGACTGGCTTGCCTGCCTCGGCGATCAGCCGCAGCACGTTGGCGCGGATCGGGGTCAGCCGCAATCCGCGCTCGCGGCACACCCGTTCGACCACCGCGACAAAGCCCGCCGCGTCTTCGACGTGGTGGTGCGGGGCGGTACAGGAGTGTGCTTCGGTCATGTCTACCTCAGGGTCAGGCCGTTGGGATCTTGATGAGTGCTGCGTCGATGCGTTTCAAGGCCTCGTCGCGACCCGCCAGATACACGGTATGGGAAATGTCAGGACTCACCTGCGTGCCAGTGATGGCCACGCGCAGCGGCTGGGCGACCTTGCCCATGCCGATTTCCAGCTGTGCGGCCACGTCATGCAACGCGACCGACACGCCTTCGGCGGTCCATTCAGCATTGGCCAGCAGCTCGCGGGCCTTGGCCAGCGGCAGGTCGGCACCAGGCTTGAAGTGCTTGGCAACCGCAGCTTCGTCGTATTCGTTCAGCGGGGTGTACCAGACCACGGCCTTCTCAGCCATTTCCTTCAGGGTCT
Organism: Stenotrophomonas sp. STEN020; assembly: GCF_056760195.1. Lineage (NCBI taxonomy): Bacteria > Pseudomonadati > Pseudomonadota > Gammaproteobacteria > Lysobacterales > Lysobacteraceae > Stenotrophomonas > Stenotrophomonas sp. STEN020. The sequence goes on along the minus strand of NZ_JBRREI010000086.1, from coordinate 3,768 downwards.
GCACGCGCTCGCGCAGAGCGATGACCACGTCGACCGGGGCAGGCCCCTTGCTGACGTCCAGGCCCAGCTTTTCCAGCTGGTAAACCAGCTGCGGGGCAATGGATTCAGGGGTTTCGGTCTTCAGGAAGTGCTGGTTGACCCAGCCTAACTTGGCCATATCCAAGCGCGCGGCCTTGGAATTGCAGTTGGTGACGTCGAACAGCTCGATCAGCTCCTGACGGGTGAAGATCTCCTGGTCACCGTGCGACCAGCCCAGACGGGCCAGGTAGCTCAGCAGCGCCTCGGGCAGGTAGCCAGCGTCCTTGTACTGCATGACATCAGCCGCCCCGGTACGCTTGGACAGCTTGGCGCCCTGCTCGTCCAGGATCATCGGCATATGGCCGAACTTGGGCACCGGCGCGCCGATGGCCTCGTACAGGTTGATCTGGCGCGGGGTGTTGTTGATGTGGTCATCACCGCGGATGACCTCGTTGATGTTCATGTCCCAATCGTCGACCACCACCGCGAAGTTGTAGGTCGGGTAGCCATCCGGGCGGAAGATGACCATGTCATCCAGCTCGCTGTTGGCGATTTCGATATTGCCCTTGATCAGGTCATCGAACAGCACCGTGCCTTCAAGCGGGTTCTTGAAGCGGATGACGCGGTTCGGGTCGTCCTTGTACGGCAGGTTGAGCTCGCGGGCGGCACCGTTGTAGCGCGGCTTCTCCTGCTTGGCCATGGCGGCTTCGCGCATGGCGTCGAGCTCTTCCTTGGTCTCGTAGGCGTAGTAGGCCTTGCCCGAAGCAATCAGCTGCTCTGCCACTTCCTGGTAGCGGGCGACGCGCGCGGTCTGGTAGATCGGGCCTTCGTCATAGCCCAGGCCCAGCCAGTCCATCGCCTCGAGGATGGCATCGATGGCGGCCTGGGTGGAGCGCTCGCGGTCGGTATCTTCAATGCGCAGCACGAACTCACCGCCACGGTGACGCGCCTCCAGCCAGCAATACAGCGCGGTGCGGGCGCCACCAATATGCAGGTAGCCGGTGGGACTGGGGGCAAAGCGAGTACGGACGGTCATGACGGGCGCAGAAGTTGGAATCGGGGCATTTTACCTTTTCCCCCCTGCCGGTGCTTCGAACCCGCTCCAGCCCTTCGCGCGCGGACCGAAAGACGCATCAAGAGCCAGCGACCTGCAACTATAAGCCCCTCTCCCGTTCACGGGAGAGGGGTTGGGGTGAGGGCAGCTCTGGCTCTGGCTCTGGCTCTGGCTTCGGCTTCGGCTTCGGCTTCGGCCGTTGCCGTTGCCGTTGCTCCAGCCTTTGACCTACCGGGCCCCTTCCGCAGCGACGGAGCTGGCGGACAAGACCCCACACGGGGCGGCGCACAGGGATGTGCGTCGTTTTTCGACGAGACAGGGATGTCTCGTCGAAAAATCCTGCCGGCGGAGTGGACCCGCGCCGCGCAGCGGCGTGGGCGCGGAGGCAGGGTGTGCTTTCTTTTGGTTACTTCTTCTTTGCACAAGCAAAGAAAAGTGACTCGCTCCCCGCAGGGGAGTGAAAGCTCTTGCCTTGGCATTTCATCAAGAAGCGAAGCCAAAGCCAAAGCTCCCCCCATCCGCCCTTCGGGCACCTTCCCCCGCAGGCGGGAGAAGGCATGAATCAAGCATTTCCCTGTTCTGCCCCAAAAAGCAGAAGGGCCGCAATGCGGCCCTTCCAAAATCGCTACTACGCGCCAGCTGCCAGACTCACTTCTCCAACAACGGCTTGCGCGGGAACCGCTCCTCGCGCATCGCAGCGTTATAGACGAACGAAGCCACGATCGCCGCCGCCTGCTTCAGATCCTCCGCCTCGGCGTGATCCCAGGTATCCAGATGGCTGTGGTGCACATTGCTGAAGTAATCCAGACGGTCCTGGATGAACTGGAAGCCCGGCAGGCCAACCCGGTCATAACTGATGTGATCCGTGCTGCCGGTATTGCGCGTGGCCACCGTGGTCGCCCCCACATCATTGAACGGCTTCAACCATGCCTCGAAGATCGGCATCGCCGCCATGTTTTCCTGCGCATAGATGCCACGGAACCGACCCGAACCATTGTCCATGTTGAAGTAGACCTGGAACTTCTCGTAATCACGCAGCTTCTGCAACGGACCCGTCGGCTCACGCAATGACGCTGGCAGCGCCTTCTGCGTCGCATCGGCCGGCTCCGGATAACGCGCGAAATGCTGTGCCACATAGGCCTGCGAACCAACCAGACCCTGCTCCTCACCACTCCACAGACCCACGCGGATCGTGCGCTTTGGCTTGGCACCCACCGCCTTGAGGATGCGCATCGCCTCCATCATCACCGCCACGCCCGCAGCATTGTCAGCCGCGCCGGTACCGGTGTGCCAGGAATCCATGTGCGCACCCAGCATCACGATCTCGTCAGCCTTGCTGCTACCGCGGATCTCGGCCAACGTGTTGTGGCCCGGCTGATTGGTGTCGTCTGTGAAGCGCGCGTCCACGTTGACCCGCAGCTTCACCGTCTGCTTGTCCTTGAGCGCACGCACCAGCGGATTGAAGTGCTCGGCGATCATTGCCAGCTCCGGGATGCCCACCGATTCGCCGGCCTTGCGTGAACCACCACCGGCCACGCGGATGATGCCGTTGTCCCAGCCACTGATGCTGATCGACGCCAACGCACCTTCGTCGATGAAGAACGCATTGACCGCCTTGGTCAGCTCCTGCCGCTCGTTGAACTCCTTCAGCCGCTTCGCACGGTCCTCTTCCGCCGCCTTGGGAATGGTGAACGCCTGCAGGCCTTCCAGCGAGGTCGCGTCATGCCGATGCGAATCCGACTCGGTGCCACGCTTGTATTCGCGTGCATCACCCAGCAGCAGGATCTTGCCGCGCAGCTTGCCCTTGTACTTCTCGAGGTCGGCCAACTTCTTGATATCGACCTGGATCAGCTCACCTTCCACCGCACCATTGGTGCCCGGCGTCCACGCCTTGGGCAGGGCGTGCAGCGGCTGCACGCGCTGGCCCAGCATCTCGACGCTGGCCGAGGTGAATTCCCAGCCACGACCGAAGTCCTCAAAGGCCTCGTCATGCACATTGACCAAGCCCCACTCATTGAACTTGCCACGGCTCCAGACATTGGCCTGGGTCATGGCCGGCGAATTGCTCAGGCGCGGGCCGATGGTTTCGGTCAGATGGCTGAAGGTATCCATCACCTGCGAACGGTGGAACGCCTCCTGGCGGATCTTGCTGACCATGTCCAGATCCACCTGTTCGGCCGCCTGCGCCGTAGCGCTCACCGCCAAGCCCATGCACAACGCCAACAATCCCCGCTTGATCATGCTTTCCCCGGCCTCAGGCCCAATGACGACAAACCACCGAGTCTAGCCAGTGAACAGCAGCTGCCGAGTCGGCCAATGGTCATGGTTTACCTATAACAACGCGATTCATTCCACGCGAGTCACCAGCACATGCGCCAGCGCAGGCTACCGCTGACTTTGCCGATCAAGGGCATTGGCTTTCGGAACACATCCCGGCAGTTCTCAAGGGGTGCGCAACCCCGATCCATATCAGCCCACAGTCGATGCGCTTGTTGCCGTTGCCGTTGCCGTTGCCGCTGTTGCTGTTGCTGTTGCTGTTGCTGTTGCTGTTGCTGTTGCTGTTGCTGTTGCTTCCGCCGTTGACTTACCGGGCCCCTTCCGCAGCGACGGAGCTGGCAGACAAGACCCCGCACGGGGCGACGTGCAGGACGCACGTCGTTTTTCGACGATACATGGATGTATCGTCGAAAAATCCT
>NZ_JBRREI010000085.1:0-13038 GCF_056760195.1 Stenotrophomonas sp. STEN020 | reverse complement strand
AGTGAAACGTAGCCGCGCCGATGGTAGTGCAGCCTAAGCTGTGCGAGAGTAGGTCATCGTCAGGATTTAAACCTAAAACCCCGCTGCCAAAAGCAGCGGGGTTTTTCTTTGGGCAAAGCTAAGGCGGCTTGAAACCTTCAGAGCGCAGCCATGCTGCGCTGGGGCGTTACCAGGACGATGAACCGCGCGCACTTGTAGGAGCGGCGTCAGCCGCGAAGCTCGTAGAAACAACGGGGCAGAAAGGCTTGTACGAAGGCAGAAGCCAGAAGCCAGAAGCCCCCCATCCGCCCTCCGGGCACCTTCCCCCGCAAGCGGGAGAAGGGATAGCTGGAGCGAACATCTGGAGCGGGAGCCAAAGCCAAAGCCAAAGCCAAAGCCAAAGCCAAAGCCAAAGCCAAAGCCAAAGCCAAAGCCAAAGCATTGGCACTGCCGAACATGGTTCGGCACTACAGTCAGGCTTTCTGACGGGCCTGTGCTGCTGTTGCCCAACGGGCAGCGATATTCGGGGCGGTGATGCATACCGCTTCGTCAGTAACCGTGGTCACTGCACGCTCCAGCAGCTGGATGTCTGCTTCATGCTGGCGCGCCACATGTGGGTCTTCAAAGAAGATCGCGCGTTGGCAGCGGTGCTCAAGCACGCGATCTGCAATCTGCGCGTCGCCACCAAGCGGGCCGCTCTGGAAGCGGTGGATCCACTCCTGGTCACGTGGCCAGCCACGACTCCAGGCCATCTCGTTCAAGCGTTGACCTGTAGTGCCAGTGCCAATGCGCTGTTCGAACTCTGATAACAACTCGAAGTGCTCTGAAGCGAACGCCAGCATCTGTGGTTTGCGTGCATCGTGGGCGATCAGCGCCAGGGTTTGCTTGCTGAAATCGTGTAGATCATCTGCACCACGGTCGGGGTCGAAGCCGGCGTGGATGCGTTCCATCTCAATCCAGTCACGCGCGGTGGCAACCGTGGAGATGAAGGGTTTCCCGTGGATGACGCACTGGCGTTTGAGCGCGATGGCTTCGGGGAATACTGAAGAAGGATCGACCGGGTCGATGAAGTAGATCGCGCCGTCGAGAGTACGTTCTGGAGTGCCCATGCCAACCACTTCGGCTACCAGTTTCATCAAACCGCCTTCGCGGCCGTTTGGGTAGCGCTGAAGTGCGGGGTAGTTCTGCAGCGGATGGGTACTGGCAATGGCGTCGTAGGTGCGGCCAACGGCGTGCAACTCGACGCCAAGTTCGCGAATGCCGCTCTCGCTGGCGCGTAGCCAACGGAACAACGCAGCGTCGGCGCTTTCGTGATGGAGACGGTTTGCGGCCAGACCAATGCGCATTGCGACTTCTCTTTGTGCGGAGTTCTTGAGTGTAGGGCAGCTGGGTGTCGGCTTGTTGGTGACGTTGAAGCGAAAGCCAAAGCCAAAGCCAAAGCCAAAGCTCCCCTCATCCGCCCTCCGGGCACCTTCTCCCGCAAGCGGGAGAAGGGAAGTCGTCACAACTTGGCGAACGGATAGTCCAAAGCCGAGAGCCAAAGCTGACAGCCAAGCCCAACAGCCAAGGCCAACAGCCAAGGCCAACAGGCGAAGCAGCGAGCTCGGCCGTCGTCAGGAAGAAATACCGAAGTAGTCCCCTCTCCCGTTTCAACGGGAGAGGGGCAGGGGTGAGGGCGCTTTTAGCTTCTAACGCCTTTCCGCGTTTGCTGTGCTCTAGCGCTTCAACAAAGCAACAATGCTCTCAGCAGCATCACGTCCCTCAGCAACCGCAGTCACTACCAGGTCCGCGCCGCGAACTGCATCACCACCGGCAAACAGCTTCGCGTTGTGAGTCTGGAACGGCAGACGCGCCGCACCACCGGCGATGATGCGGCCATTGCTGCTGGCCTCCACGCCCTGCGACGAAAGCCATTCCGGCAACGTCGGCGAAAACCCAAAAGCGATGATCACCACGTCGGCTTCCAGCAGTGATTCGCTGCCATCAATGGCCACCGCATTGCGCCGGCCATTGGCATCCGGTGGGCTGAGTTCGGTCTCCACCACAGTCACGCCGATCACTTCATCGTCGGCGCCTGCTTCGATCGCCAGTGGTTGGCGGTTAAACAGGAAGCGCACGCCTTCTTCGCGGGCATTGGCGACTTCGCGTGCCGAGCCGGGCATGTTGGCTTCGTCACGACGATATGCGCAGGTCACCTTGGCCGCGCCCAGGCGGATCGCGCTGCGCACGCAGTCCATGCCAGTGTCACCGCCACCCAGCACCACCACGCGCTTGCCGTTGAGGTCGGGCAGGGCGATCTGGTCTTCCCAGCCGGCAATCGGTCGACCCTTCGGGTCGTTGCCACTGACAATGCGGCTGTTCTGCACCAGGAAGGGCAGCGCCGGTAGCACATTCTTCAAGTCCTGCCCGATCAGGCCACCATCGGTGTAACGGTAGGCACCGGTGCCGAGGAACACCGCGTCGTAGTCGCTCTGCAACTGCTCGATGCTGATGTCGCGGCCGATCTCCACACCCAGGCGGAACTGCACGCCCATGCCTTCGAGGATCTCGCGGCGGCGGTCGATCACGCTCTTGTCCAGCTTGAAGCTGGGGATGCCGAACTGCAGCAGGCCGCCAATCTGTTCGTAGCGATCGAACACCACGGCCTGCACACCGGCGCGCGCCAGGCGATCAGCGCAGGCCAAACCCGCGGGGCCTGCACCAACGACAGCCACGCGCTTACCGGTGCTCTCAACTGCATGTAGATCAGGCTTCCAGCCAGTGGCCAGCGCGGTATCGACGATGTACTTCTCGACCGCGCCGATGGTGACCGCGCCGAACTCTTCAAGCGTGCAGCTGCCTTCGCACAGACGATCCTGCGGGCAGACGCGGCCACAGACTTCAGGTAGCGGGTTGGTCGAATGGCAGAGCGTCGCCGCTTCGTGGATGCGGTCTTCCTGCACCAGCTGCAGCCACTGCGGGATGGCGTTGTGCACCGGGCACTTCCAGCTGCAGTACGGATTGCCGCAATCCAGGCAGCGGCCGGCCTGGTACTGCGCATCGCCCTTGTCGAATTTGCCGTAGAGCTCGCCCCAATCGCCGGACGTGCGCAATTCCACCGGAATGCGCTGCGGCATGGTGCGGGGCAGATCGAGGAACTGGAAGGCTTGCTTGCGGCTCATGGCGGACTCGTGATGTCTGGGGAGGAGCCCTTCTCCCGCGGGCGGGAGGGCGAAGGGCCTGCCCCCGCGAAGGCGGGGGTGCTCAAAGGGGTGGATGAGGGAAGCCGGTGAAGCAGCCCTCACCCCAACCCCTCTCCCGCTGGCGGGAGAGGGGCTCAAGCCGTCAAGCGGCGCGACGCAAGGATTCGGCCAGCGACTCGATGCTGGCGGCCTTGGGTTTGACCAGCCAGAACTTGCCGACGTAGTCGCGGAACTCGTCGAGGATCTGCTGCGCCCAGATGCTGCCGGTCAACTCGCGGTGGCGGCCGATCAAGGTGTGCAGGTGCTGGCGATGGTTCTCGAAGCCTTCGGTCGAGATGCGGTGGATGTCGATCAGCTCATGGTTGTAGCGGTCGACGAAATCACGGTCGACGTCGAGCACATAGGCCAGGCCGCCAGTGAAGCCGGCACCGAAGTTCAGGCCGACCTTGCCGAGCACCGCGACCACGCCGTCAGTCATGTACTCGCAGCAGTGGTCACCGGCACCTTCAATCACCGCCAGTGCGCCGGAGTTGCGCACGCCGAAGCGTTCGCCTGCGCGTCCTGCGGCAAACAGCTCGCCGCCGGTGGCGCCGTACAGGCAGGTGTTGCCGATGATGGCGGTGTTGCGCGCCTCGAAGCGGGCGCCGCGCGGCGGACGTACCACCAGGCGGCCGCCAGCCATGCCCTTGCCGACGTAGTCGTTGGCTTCGCCTTCGACTTCCAGGTTCAAGCCGCCGACGTTGAACGCGCCGAAGCTCTGCCCGGCAGTGCCGCGGAAGCGCAGGTTCAACGGCGCTTCGCTCATGCCGTGGTTGCCATGCGCGCGGGCGATGGTGCCGGACAGGCGCGTACCTACCGAACGGTCGGTGTTGTGGATCAGGAAGCGGTGCTCGCCGCCGTGCTTGTTGGCGATGGCATCGGCCAGCAGAACATCCATCTGCGTGGCCAGGCTGTCCGGCGACTGGTACAGGCGCTGCGCGGCGCAATGCTCACCTTCGTAGTGGGCAGGTGCCAGCAGGCGCGACAGATCCACCTTGACGCCTTCGCGTGGCGAGACTTCAAGTTGCTGCAGCAGATCGGTGCGGCCGACGATTTCATCCAGCGAACGCACGCCCAGATACGACAGCCATTCGCGCACTTCCTCGGCGAGCAGGCGGAAGAAATTCTCCACGCGCTCCGGCAGGCCTGTGAAGTAGCCGCTACGCAGGCGCTCGTCCTGGGTGGCGACGCCGGTGGCGCAGTTGTTGAGGTGGCAGATGCGCAGGTACTTGCAGCCCAGCACGATCATCGGGCCGGTGCCGAAGCCGAAGCTGTCGGCGCCGAGCAGTGCGGCCTTGACCACATCCAGGCCGGTCTTGAGGCCACCATCGGTCTGCAGGATGGTGCGGCTGCGCAGGTCGTTGCCGACCAGTGCCTGATGCGATTCGGCCACGCCCAGTTCCCACGGCACGCCGGCATAACGGATCGAGCTGATCGGTGAGGCACCGGTGCCACCGTCATGGCCGGACACGGTGATCAGGTCGGCACCGGCTTTCACCACGCCGGCAGCAATGGTGCCGACGCCCGCATGCGAAACCAGCTTCACCGACACCAGCGCATCCGGATTGACCTGCTTCAAGTCGTAGATCAGCTGCGCCAGATCTTCGATCGAATAGATGTCGTGATGCGGCGGCGGTGAGATCAGGCCGATGCCGGGCTTGGCATAGCGCAGGCGCGCGATCAGTTCATTGACCTTGTGGCCGGGCAGCTGGCCGCCTTCGCCGGGCTTGGCGCCCTGTGCGACCTTGATCTGCAGCACTTCGGCATTGACCAGGTACTCGGCGGTGACGCCGAAGCGGCCGGAGGCGACCTGCTTGATCTTGGAACGCTTCTCGGTGCCGTAGCGCGCGGGATCTTCGCCGCCTTCGCCGGAGTTGGAGCGGCCGCCGAGGCGGTTCATCGCGATGGCCAGCGCTTCGTGCGCTTCCGGCGACAGTGCACCCAAGGAAATCGCAGCAGTGTCGAAGCGCTTGAACAGTGCTTCCGCTGGTTCCACTTCATCCAATGGCACCGGTGTTGCCGCCGGCTTGAGCTGCAGCAGATCGCGCAGTGCCGAGGTCGGGCGCGAATGCACCGCGTCCATGTACTTGCGCCAATCGGCGGCATCGCCAGTGCGCGAGGCGCGCTGCAGCGTCATCACCACGTCCGGGTTGTACATGTGGTATTCGCCGCCGTGCACGTACTTGAGCAGGCCGCCTACTTCCGGCTGCGCCAGATCGTTCCATGCGCGCACGGTGAGCTCGCGTGCTTCGGTATCCAGGCGCGCAAGGCCCACGCCGCCGATGCGGGCAGCGGTATCCGGGAAGCACAGTTCAACCACATCCGGATCGAGACCGACGATTTCGAACAGCTGCGCGCCGCGATAACTCGCAATGGTGCAGATGCCCATCTTGGAGATGATCTTGCTCAGCCCCTTGTAGATGCCCTTGCGGTAGCTGCGGCCGATCTGCGAGACCTCACCGCCCTTCTTCAACTGGAGGATGCCGCGCCGGCCCAGATCGAACAGCGTCTGGTAGGCCAGGTACGGATACACCGCGGTCGCACCAAAGCCCAGCAGACAGGCCATGTGGTGCGCGTCGCGGGCGGTGCCGGTTTCCAGGATCAGGTTGACGTCGCAGCGCAGCCCGACCTTCGAGAGATGGTGATGCACGGCGCTGGTAGCCAGCAGTGCATGCACCATCGGCCGATCAGCAACCGGGTAACGATCGGACAACAGCAGCATCACCACGCCATCGCGCGCGGCCTGTTCGCACTCAGCGCAGATACGCTCGATGCCGGCTTTCAAACCTTCCTCGACGCTATAGGACAGGTCGATCAAACGATTGCGCTCGACGTACTGCTCCATCTTCAGCAACTGGCGCAGCTTGCGCTGGCTCAGCACCGGCGAGTTGAGGATGACGTGGTTCACCGTCTCCGCGCCGGCGTGGAAGATGTTGGTCTCCTTGCCGAGCTGGGTGGTCAGCGACATCGCGCATTCTTCGCGCAGCGGATCGATCGGCGGGTTGGTGACCTGTGCGAAGGCCTGGCGGAAGTAGTCGTACAGCGGCCGGGTGTGGCGGCTGAGCACGGCGATCGGCGTGTCATCGCCCATCGAGCCGGTGGCTTCCTGCCCGGTTTCAGCCAGTGGCCGCAGTACCTGTTCGAGTTCTTCGGTCGTGAGCTGGAACAGCTTGTGGTAACTGCGCAGGGTGGCTTCGTCGAACGGTTCCTCGGCCAGCGAGGGATCGATCAGCTCGGTCTGCAGATAGGTCACGCCCTGGTGCAGCCACTGCTTGTACGGCGCACGCGCACGATTGATGCGGTCGATGGCTTCGGAATCGAGCAGGTCGCCACGCTTGAGGTCGATGGCCATCATCTGGCCCGGGCCGAGCTTGCCCTTGCGGACCACGCGCTCGGTCGGCACTTCCCACACGCCGGCTTCGGAGGCGACCAGAAAGTGGCGGTCGGAGGTCAGCATCCAGCGTGCCGGACGCAGGCCGTTGCGGTCCAACGTGCAGGCGGCGTAGCGGCCATCGCAGGCGACGATGCCGGCCGGGCCATCCCACGGCTCGCTGTTCAAACCATAGAACTCGTAGAACGCGGCGAGGTCGGCGTCCTTGAATTCCAGCGATTGTGTTGCCGGCGGCACCAGGATGCGCAGCGCCTGGATCAACTCCATGCCGCCGGCCACCATCAGCTCCAGCATGTTGTCCATGCTCTGCGAATCGGAGCCGTGCATCGAGATCACCGGGTCGAGCTCGGCGATGTCGAACTTCGGCGTCTTCCACACCTTGCTGCGCGCCTGTGCCCAGTGGCGGTTGCCTTCGATGGTGTTGATCTCGCCGTTGTGGGCGAGCATGCGGAACGGATGGGCAAGCGGCCAACGCGGCATGGTGTTGGTGGAGAAGCGCTGATGGAACACCACCACGCTGGATGCCAGTTCGTGGCGCTGCAGGTCCGGGAAGAAGGTGCTCAGCTTGTCCGGCAGCACCATGCCCTTGTAGCTGATGGACTCGGCGCTGAGCGTGGTGACGTAGTAGTCGGCTACATCGCGCAGGGTCTGTTCGCTGCGACGGCGCGACATGAACAGCGCCAGTGCGAATTGTTCGGCGCTCTGCTCGATGTCGGCATCGACGAACACCTGTTCGATCTTCGGCAGCGTGTCGCGCGCCAACTGGCCACAGACACTGTCATCGGTGGGCACCTCACGCCAGCCGCGTGGATGGCAGCCGGCGGTGCGCAGTTGCGCATCCAGTTCGGCGCGACATCGCTGCGCGGCGTCAGCATCGTGCGGCAGGAACACCACGCCAGCGGCAAAGTTGGGGCCGAGTGCGATGCCAGCTTCTTCGGCCAGTTGGCGCAGGAACACAGTGGGTTTGCGCAGCAGCAGGCCGCAGCCGTCGCCGGTGAGGCCGTCGGCGGCGACACCACCGCGGTGGGTCATGCGCGACAAGGCGGCGATGGCGGTATCCACCAACAGGCGCGATGGCTGGTCGTCGAGCTGGGCGACCATGCCGAAACCACAGGCGTCGCGTTCGTCTTGCGGGTCGAAAAGCCCTTGCGGGGTGCGGACTGCCATCTGTGCCTCGATGCGATTCAGGTGAGCGGCGACACTCCTGCCCGCTCGCTGAGCACGTCATGCACATCAGATGGATCGCGTCGTGCCGTTGGGGTAAGACCCGACGAACGCCGTTGCGGCGTATACGCCCGACCCAAGCGCCCTCGCGCCCATCCAATGGACGCAACGTGCTCTACCTGGAGCGCACCTTGAGGTCACCGGATGGCTCGACTAAATCACAGTTGCTGCAACGCCGCAATACATCGTTGCGAGCGCAACCAAAGCCTTGCCCAGCAAGGCTTTGGCGCTGCCAATTCAGCCGCAGCGGACGCCGCTGACTGTGCCCTTTTCATCCAGTTCGATGTTCAGCCGCTCGCCGATGAACTCCATCGTGACCGGCTGATTGGGCTTGAGCACGCGCACGTCGGTGGCGCCGGCATCTTCCTTGGCTTGGGCCTGCATGGCCTCGGTATAGGTCTGGCCGACCAGGCCCTGCACCTGGCTGGCGTCGCAGGCGCCCGGTGGTGGTGTGGCTTCAGCGGGGGCAGCGGCGGCTTCAGCGGCCTGCTGGGATTGGTTCAGTGCCTCATCCTGTTCTTCCGGGGCCGGCTTGGTGCAGGCGCTCAGGGCCAGCAGCAGTGCAGTGGTGGCAATCAGGGCGGCGGGGCGGCGCAGGGCGCGCGGCGTCGACGGGAATTGCATCGGAACTCCAAGCTATTGAGGGTCAGCCCAAGCATATCGCCAAGTGAGGAAGTGTTGACGCTGCGTCGCACCAGATTGCGCGACACTCCGGCGGAGCTTTGTCTATCGGGAATGGGAAGATCGCAGTACCCGGAAGCAACGCCGCAGTCGATGCTGTTCAACGATGCAGCTACATGGGCTGCATGACGCGCTGCGACATCTGCAATGTCAGTCGCAACGCAACGCAGTGATGTTGTTGGTGCGACCTACCTCGATGGTCAGACGCTCGCCGCCACTGCTGGGTGGGGTAGCGCCGCTGCTGTTGCCCCCGCTGCCGCGCACCACATTCACCTGCAGGCTGTCGCTGTCCACGCGCGCACGTTCTACCGTGCCCGGTGCTGCCGCCAAGCCGACCGCACCGCGCACCATGTCGGTATGGCATTGGCCGGAGATGACGCCATCGATGGGCTGCACCTGACTGACCTGGGCGGTGCTGCAGGCAGTGGCGACGAGGGCACTGAAACTGGCGATGACCAGCATCCGATACATGGCGGACTCCACACGGGGGCGTGCATGCAGGGTGCTGCCGCAGGTGTAAGAGTGGGATGAAGAACCCCAACTCCTGTGGAGCGCAGCGCGCATCTGCTCCCTCCCTTGCGCAACGCGCAGGGGAGGGCTGGGGAGGGGTGCTCTTCGCAGCAAAGCCAAACAACGAGCACAAGCAACGGCCAAAGCGACCCCCTCCCAGCCTCCCCCTTGGCTGCGCCAAAGGGGAGGGTTGGGGTGGGGTGCTGTTCGCAGCGAAGCCAAGCAACGAGCACAAGCAACGGCCAACGCCACCCCCTCCCAACCTCCCCCTTGGCTACGCCAAAGGGGAGGGGCAAAAGCTCCCTCCCTTGCGCAACGCGCTGGGGAGGGCTGGGGAGGGGTGCTGTTCGCAGCAAAGCCAAACAACGAGCACAAGCAACGGCCAAAGCGACCCCCTCCCAGCCTCCCCCTTGGCTGCGCCAAAGGGGAGGGGCGAAAGCAGTTCATTCCTCGCTGATAATCCACGCAGCAATCAACGCAGGAAGATCCGATGTCGCAGCAGGAAAGCTGTCGTGTTCTGGTGTTGGGCGGTTACGGTCATTTCGGCGCGCGCATCGTGCGTGCACTGGCCATCACGCCGGGTATCAAGGTGATCGCCGCTGGCCGAAATCCTGCGCAGGCGGCAGCCAATCTGCCCGGCGTGGATCTGGCGACCATCGAACTGTGCCGGCTGGATACCGCTGCGCCGGACTTCGAGGCTCAACTTGCCAACACGCGAGCCGCATTGGTCATCCATACCGCTGGTCCCTTCCAGGGTCAGGGTTACGACGTGGCACAGGCTTGCCTGCGCGCTGGCATGCACTACATCGATCTGGCCGATGGTCGCGACTTTGTCGCCGACTTCCCGCAGCAGCTGCAGGCCTTGGCCGAACAGACGCAGCGCAGCGCGATCAGCGGCGCCAGCACCTTGCCGGCGCTCTCAAGCGCGGTCGTGGATGCACTCGCCCCGCAGTTCGATCAACTGCACAGCATTGACATGGTGATCGCACCGGCACAGGCAACGCCACTGGGCATGGCCACGGTGCGCGCGGTGCTGTCGTATTGCGGCAGGCCGTTCGAGTGCTGGGTGGATGGCCGCTGGCAGACGGTGATCGGCTGGGCCGAGCCACAGCCGGTACGCTTCGCCCGCATCGGTCCGCGCTTGGCTTCGCCTTGCGATGTGCCCGATCACACGCTGCTGGTGCAGCGTTATCCGGGCGTGGCGACGGTACGCTTTCGCGCGGCGCTGGAGTTGAAGTTCCTGTCGCGTTGCCTGGCGACGCTGGCCTGGCTGCGCCGCCACGGTTTGCCATTGCCAATGGAAGCGCTGGCCGGCGTATTTGCCCGCGCCGGTCGCTGGTTCGATCGCTTCGGCACTGATCTGGGCGGCATGCGCATCACCCTGCGTGGTCAACGCGGAGGCCTGCAGCACACCGTGCATTGGGATCTGACCGCGCCAATGCTGCACGGCCCGGAGATTCCCACCCTCGCGGCCGTGCTGCTGGCGCGCCGCTTTGCTCGTGGTGAGGCATTGCCGACTGGTGCCCATGCCTGCCTCGGCCTGCTGACCCTGGCGGAGTTTGAAAGCGAGTTCGCGCGCTGGCAGATCGACAGCGCAGTCAGCTGAATCATTCAGCCCTGCAGTGGTCAGGGTGCCATTCGGGCTATTGACTACAAATGTAGGCAGATCTACCGTGACGACAAATGTAGTCACGGAGACGGCCATGCGCCGCAAGACCATCGGGGACCAGGAACTGGCCCTGTTGCAGTACATCGGAGAGAACGAGCCCACCAGCGTCGGCGAGGTAGCCGCGCGCTTTGGTGAGGCCCGTGGGCTGGCCCGTTCGACCGTGCTGACGATGATGGAGCGCCTGCGTACCAAGGGCTATCTGCAGCGCAAGCAGGACGAGGGCGTGTACCGCTACCGCTCCACCGCCGAGCAGCAGGAAGTGGTCAACGGCGCGGTTGGCAGCTTCGTCGAAAAGACCCTGCAGGGTTCGATCTCGCCGTTCGTGGCGTGGATGTCGGAGAAAGCCGAGGTCAGCGACAACGAACTGGCCGAACTGGAAGCGCTGGTCAGCAAGCTGCAGTCGCAGCGCCGGGAGGATTGAGCCATGTCGATGACGCTTGAGTTGTTGGGCAGCCGTTTGCTGGCGACCAGTGTGCAGACCGCGCTGTTGGCGGGTCTGGTGTGGTTGCTGTGCCGTTACGTGCGACGCCTGCCGGCCAGCACCCAATGCGCGCTGTGGTGGCTGGTGGCGGTGCAGGCGGTGGTTGGCCTGTTCTGGGCGGCACCGCTGGAGTTGCCATTGCTACCCGCCGTCGATGCTGCACCGATCGTGGTGCAGGCTGCGGCAACCGCTGCACCGGTGACTACCGCACCGCTGATCGTGATGCAGCCTTTGCCTGCGGACAGCAGCTGGTCGTGGAGCCTGGTGCTGATGGCGATGTGGGCGGCCGGCGTACTGGTGATGGCATTACGCACCGCGCTGGCGTATCGCGCCAGTCGTGCCCTGCTGCGTGCCGCGCAGCCCTGCCACGATCACAAGCTCAACGCCGCGCTTGCGCTGGCCGCCGATGCGCATGGTCTGCACCGTGCACCGCGCTTGATGCTCAGCAATGCGATCGATTCACCGCAGTTGATCGGCCCATGGCGTCCGGTGTTGCTGCTGCCAGCGCGTGGACTGCAGCGCATGGGTGACGACCAGCTGGACATGGCGCTGACTCACGAACTCGTGCATCTGCAACGCCATGACCTGTGGTTGGGTCTGGTGCCTGCACTGGCCCAGCACCTGTTCTTCTTCCACCCGGTGGTGCATCTGGCCGCCCGCGAATACGGCATTGCCCGCGAAGCTGCGGTGGATGCCGCGGTGGTCGCCGGTGACCGGCACTGCCGCCAACACTACGGACGCCTGCTGTTGCAGTTGGGCGTTGCTCCCCGGCCCGGCGCTGGTTTGGCCAGCGCGTCGCCGACCTTCCTAAGCCTCAAGCGGAGATTGCTCATGTTGCAGGACACTTCTTCCTTCCCGCGCGTCGGTGCGGCCTTGATCATTGCTGCCGTCGCCCTGGTCGGCGTGGCACCGCTGCGTCTGGTGGCGATGCCGGTACCGCCGCCGCCGCCCGCACCGCCGGCTCCTCTGGCCGCGCCCGCTGCGCCGGTTGCGCCAACTGCACCGGTTGCCCGTTCGGTGTCGCGCACGGTGGTTGCTGGTGCTGCGATACCTGCCGCCCCGCCTGCGCCGCCAGCACCACCGGCGCTGGTCGTGCCACCCGCCCCGCCTGCGGCCCCGCCCGCACCCGCTGCACCACTTCGCACGCAAGGCGTGATCCACCTTTCCAGCAACCAGAACGCCGATGGCTATGTGCTGATCAAAGGCAACCACAACGTCATGAATGGCACCGTCGCCGACCTGCGCGAAGCCAAGAAGCTGGACGACGGCAAGGGCGTGTTGCTGGTGCGTCGTGAAGGCAAACGTTATGTGGTGCGCGATGCGGCAACCCTGTCGCGTTTTGAGCAGCTGTATGCCGAAAGCGTGCGTCTGGGTGATGCCCAGGGCCGGCTGGGTGACCGCCAGGGAGCGCTGGGCGATCGCCAGGGGCAGATCGGTGAGCGCATGGGCGAGATCGGCGAGCGGATTGGTGAGCTGGCGAGTGAGCAGGCGGAGCTGGCACTGAGTTCGGGTGAACGCAGCGATGCACAGCGCCGCGCATACGAAGCAGCACGTCGTAAGCTGGAACAGGCTCGCGAGGAGATGGACAACCCGGCGATGCGTGCGGAGATGGAAAGCCTGGCTGCGCAGCAGAGGGAACTGGGCAAGCAGCAGGCTGAGCTGGGCAGGCAGCAGGCGGCGGCCAGTGCCAAGGCCAATCGTGATGCGGAACAGATGATCCGCGAAGCGATCAGCAGTGGAATTGCGCAGCCGCTTGGTGGTTGATGTTCTGGGAGGGTTTGCTGGGGCTTGGTTTTTAGAGCTACCGCAAAAGCACCCCTCCCCAACCCTCCCCTTGGCTGCGCCAAAGGGAGGGGGCCAAGCTCTGCTCCCTCCCTTTGGC
>NZ_JBRREI010000084.1:0-13261 GCF_056760195.1 Stenotrophomonas sp. STEN020 | reverse complement strand
GGGCTGTACCAGTAGAGCTTCTGCCGAGCATGGCTCGGCACTACAGATGGACAATACCGGTAAAGCCCCTGCCGAGCATGGCTCGGCACTACAGATGCTTTTACCCCGGCTGATACAACGCCCGCGCATTGGCAATCACCCGGCGCATCTGCGCGCGATCGGTATGCCGCGATATCGCTTGTGCTCCCAGCACAATTGCCTGCTCACGCAGCGGCGCCGGCACGTCGTAGTGCACGCCGCTGGGGCGGTTCTGGAAGGCTCTGCGTGGAATCCCGAGCTGCTGCGCCAGCGCATGCAGCTCGGGCAAGGTGTCGGCCATCAGATGCGCCCAGCGCTCACCGCGCCAGGGATGTACCGCATCGTCGATATAGACCGTCACGTTCGGCCTTGGACTCAGGCCTTGGACTTGTCGTCGTCAGCCGGTACTTCTTCGGCGATAGCGACGACATCATCAGCCACTTCAGCAGCTTCTTCGCCTTCGATGCCTTCAAACTCGGACACCAGACCAGCCAGGTAATCGTCGGCGGTCTTGCCTTCGTCGGCAGCCAGGTCGTCGATCATCTGCTGCAGTGCTGCGGAGTACTCCAAGGTGACCTTGCGGCCTTCCTTCTCCTGCACATTGGCAAGGTGCTTGAGCATGGCCAGCATCGGCACCGGGTTGTCGGCATTGCCCATGGTCTGGCCGCCGATGGCCAGCAGCCACTCAGTGCCCTGCAGGCCGATGGCGGCCACGACCTGGCCTTCTTCGTTGACCAGCACGGCGTGGTTCTGCACCTGCTGCTGGGCGTTCAGGCGGGCGAACGGGCGGCGCGGGGCCTGCTTCTTGCGCTTGTCGCGCTTGGCTTTGGAGAGCTTGGACATGTTGTTCGGCTGATAGGAAAACGACGCCCATTGTAGGCGCAGCGGGCCCCTGCTGCCGGAACAGGGCTCAACCGGGGCCGTCGCTGACACCATCAGCCGGGGCCGTAGCAGCGGCCGCCGGGACGACGGTGGCCACCGGTACCGGCAGGCTGTCGGCCTGGTTCAGCGCCGCCGCTTCGGCTTCCTGGCTCATCACCACGATGCTGATACGGCGGTTGATCGGGTTCTGCGGATTGGTCTTGTCGAACAGCACCGAGGACGCCAACCCGACCACCCGCGCCACCTTGGCCGGGTCCATGCCGCCTTCCAGCAGCGCCCGCCGCGCGGCGTTGGCGCGGTCCGCACTCAGTTCCCAGTTGCCGTAGCCCACCTGGGTGGAATAGGCGGTGGTGTCGGTATGGCCGGTGAGGCTGATGTGGTTGGGCACCTGGTTGATGTAGCGCGACAGCTCCACCAGGATGGTCTGCGTATACGGCATCAGGCGCGCGCTGCCGAGGTCGAACATCGGCCGGTTCTGCTTGTCCACGATCTGGATGCGCAGGCCTTCCGGGGTGATGTCGAGCAGCAGCTGGTCCTTGAAAGGCTCCAGCGCCTGGCTCTTGCTGATCGCTTCCTGCAGCTCCTGCTTCAGTGCTTCCAGGCGCTGCTTGTCGCGCTCGCGCTCCTGTACCGGCGAGGGTACCGCTTCCTGCTGGTTCTGGAAGGGATCATTGCTGTTGCCGCGCGATACATCGGTGGCACCGCCCAGCTTGATCATCGAGGTGCTGGCGCCGCCAGGCCCGGCCATGCCCGGCGCCGGGGTACTGCTGCTACCGGCCAACGGGCTGGGGTTGCGGAAGTATTCGGAAATCGCCGCGCGCTCTGGCTTGGTGGTGGCGGCCATCAGCCACAGCACCATGAAGAAAGCCATCATCGCGGTGACGAAGTCGGCGTAGGCCACTTTCCACGAACCGCCGTGGTGGCCGCCGCCTTGGACTTTCTTCACCCGGCGTACGATCACCGTGGGTTTGGTCTCGGTCATGGTGCGCGCCTTACTTGATCGACTTCAGGTGCTGCTCGAAATCGCTGAAGCCCGGGCGCAGTGCCGAGGGCACGGTCTTGCGGGCGAATTCCAGCGCGATCTTCGGGTTGTAGCCACGCAGGCAGGCCAGCAGCGCGGTCTTCACCGATTCGTAGATGCGTGCGTCCTGCTCGGCGCGGGCTTCCAGCGCCGCGGCCAGCGGACCGACGAAGCCATAACCCAGCAGGATGCCGAGGAAGGTGCCGACCAACGCGCCGGCCACGTGGGCGCCTACTTCCTTGATGTCGCCACCGATCGAGCCCATGGTGATCACGATGCCCAATACCGCAGCAACGATGCCGAAGCCGGGCAGGCCATCGGCGACCTTGTTGAGCACGTGGGCCGGTTCCATCGCCTCGTGGTGGTGTTTTTCCAGTTCCAGTTCCAGCAGCGGTTCCAGCTCATGCGGCTCGATGTTGGAGCCGATCATCAGCCGCAGGCAGTCGGTGATGAAGTCCAGCAGATGGTGGTCGGCCAGCACCTTCGGGTAGTTGGCGAATACCGCGCTGTCGTGCGGGTTCTCTACGTGTTCTTCCAGCGCCATGAAGCCTTCGCGGCGGGCCTTGTTGAGCAGTTCATAGAGCAGGCTGAGCACATCCAGGTAGTCCTGCTGCTTGTACTGCGGGCCCTTGAACACGCTGAGCGTGGCCCGCAAGGTCTGCTTGACGGTCTTGAGCGGGGTGGCGATCAGGAACGCGCCGAACGAGGCGCCGCCGATGATCACCAGCTCGTAGGGCTGCCACAGCGCGCCCAGGCGGCCATGCGCACCGACGTAGCCGCCCAGGACAGCGAAAATGACAACGAGCAGGCCGACGATGATAAGCATGGGGGCAGACAAGGGGAGGGGATATCCCGTTGTCGGCCGTCAGCGGAAAATCTGTAGGCCGGGCGGCGAGCCCCGGCTTCTGTAGAGCCGAGCCATGCTCGGCTGGGTGCAGCTAACCCTGTAGAGCCGAGCCATGCTCGGCTGAAGCTTTACTAGTGGAGCCCCTGCCGAGCACGGTTCGGCACTACAGGGAATGCTTCTGCCGAGCATGGCTCGGCACTACAGGTGACGCGCTTGCCTATGCTGCTGGCCCTGCCTCGGCACCACCACGCTGCAGCGGGTCCGGATACGGCTGGCCGTTCTCGACAAACCCCAGCGACACCGAGTTCAAGCAATGCCGTTCAAAGGTCGGCGGCGGCCCATCCGGGAACACATGGCCCAGGTGGCTGCCACAACGTGCGCAGACGATCTCGGTACGGATCATGCCGTGGCTGATGTCGCGGATCTCGCGCACATGCGCCGGATCGAACGGCGCGAAGAAGCTCGGCCAGCCAGTGCCCGAGTCGAACTTGGTGCTGGAACGGAACAGTGGCAGCGCACACAGGCGGCAGCAGTACACGCCGTCACGCTTGTTATCCAGGAACACGCCGCAGAACGGCGCCTCGGTGCCGTGATGCAGCAGCACGCGCTGTTCCTCGCTGCTGAGCCCGGCGATCAGGGCGTCACGTTCGGTGTTGCTGGGAGGGGTGAGGTCGAAGGCGGTCATGGCGCTGCATCCGTGGGACAGATATCAATGGTAGGGGCGGGCAGTGGCCAGTCCAAGGGCGCATTCATGGCGGCGCAAGCTAGGCCGGCGCATGCTCGGCAGGTGGACGAACGGGAGATGCCGATGAAACGGATGACAAGTCTGACGCTGGCCGTGCTGGCGATCGTGCCGTTGTTCGCACAGGCGCAATTGCAGCAGCCACCGCCACCGACCGCTACGCGCCCGGTGACGCTGCCGCCGCCTTCGCCGCCGCCGGTAGCGGTGCCATCCGACAAGCGGTACGAGGATGCGCCGCCGCTCCCGTCACAGCCGGTCACCAAGCCCAAACCGACACCGAAGGTGAAGCCGATCACCCAGCCAGCGCAGCCCGTGCGGCCGATCTACGACAGCAAGGGCCAGCCGGCGCCACAGATGCGCCAGACCAGTCCTGGCCGGGTATTGGATACCCGCACCAACCGGTACTACGACACCGTGCCCAGCGGTCTGGGTCAGCAGGTAGTGCCGCCGCCAGCAGGCACACGCTGAACCTGTAGTGCCGAGCCATGCTCGGCAGAGGCTTTGGCGGGTAGTGCCGAGCCATGCTCGGCAGAGGCTTTACCGATAGAGCGTTTTTGTAGTGCCGAGCCATGCTCGGCAATCGGGCATTACCGGTAGAGCCTCTGCCGAGCATGGCTCGGCGCTACATGGTGGGATTGCTGGTAGAACCCCTGCCGAGCATGGCTCGGCACTACTCGATTGGCAGGCACAGGGTCTCTTTCACTTCTTCCATCACGATGTAGCTCTTGGATTCGCGTACGTGCGGCAAGGTCAACAAGGTGCTGCCCAGCAGCTTGCGGTAGGAGGCCATTTCGTTGATGCGCGCTTTCAGCAGATAGTCGAAATCCCCTGACATCAAATGGCATTCCAGCACGTTGGGCAGCTTCAGCGCCGCGCGCCGGAACTCCTCGAAGATGTCGCCGGATTTGTAGGCCAGGCTGATCTCCACGAACACCAGCAGGCTGGCCTTGACCGAGGCGGGGTCCAGCCGCGCGTAGTAGCCGGTGATCACGCCTTCGCGTTCAAGCCGGCGCACGCGCTCGGTGCAGGGCGTGGTCGACAGGCCGACGCGCTCGCCCAGCTCGGTGAAGGAGATACGCCCCTCCTGCTGCAGGATGCGCAGGATCTTGCGGTCGATCTTGTCCAGTTCGCGGCTGCGGGTGGCCATGGCGGCTCTGCTTATGATGAACGAAACAGGAAATTACCCTGATCAGGCATATCAATACAGCTAAAAACACTGGTTGACCCTGAATATACTGCGCGGTTCCTAGCCCCTGCCCACCCGTGCGCAGGGAATGATGTGGTCCGGAGAATGAAAATGCGCGTTCTGGTGCTTGGCAGCGGTGTGATCGGCACGACCAGTGCCTGGTATCTACGGCAGGCCGGCTTTGAGGTCACCGTGGTGGATCGGCAGCCGGCCCCGGCGCTGGAAACCAGCTTTGCCAATGCCGGCCAGTTGTCCTTCGGCTACACCTCGCCGTGGGCAGCCCCGGGCGTGCCGTTCAAGGCGATCAAGTGGCTGTTCGAAGAACACGCGCCGCTGGCGATCCGACCCACCGCCGACATTGCCCAGTACCGCTGGCTGTGGCAGATGCTGCGCAACTGCACCTCGGCCCGCTATGCGGTCAACAAGGCGCGCATGGTGCGGGTGTCCGACTACAGCCGTGACTGCATCAACGAGCTGCGCGCCGCCACCGGTATTGATTACGAAGGCCGCCAGCTGGGCACCACCCAGTTGTTCCGCACCCAGCAGCAGCTGGATGCCGCCGCGCAGGACATCGAGGTGCTGCGCGAATACGGCGTGCCCTACGAAGTGCTGGACCGCCAGGGCATCGCCCGGGTTGAGCCGGCGCTGGCCGGCAAGACCGAGATGCTGGTCGGCGCGCTGCGCCTGCCCGAAGACCAGACCGGCGACTGCCAGCTGTTCACCAACAAGCTGGCGGCGCTGGCCGAAGCCGCAGGCGTCGAATTCCGCTTCGACCAGGACATCGCCTCGATCCAGTCCGATGGCGACCGCATCACCGGTGTGCGCATCAACGGCAAGCTCGAGACCGCCGATCACTACGTGCTCGCGCTGGGCAGCTACTCGCCGCAGCTGTTGGCACCGCTGGGCATGCAGCTGCCGGTGTATCCGCTGAAGGGTTACTCGCTGACCCTGCCGATCACCAACGCGGCGATGGCGCCGAACTCGACCATCCTCGACGAGAGCTACAAGATCGCCATCACCCGCTTCGAGGACCGCATCCGCGTCGGCGGCATGGCCGAGGTGGCCGGTTTCGATCTGTCGCTGGAACCTCGTCGTCGCGCCACGCTGGAGAAGGTGGTCAAGGACCTGTATCCGGATGGCGGCGACCTGTCGCAGGCCAGCTTCTGGACCGGCCTGCGCCCGGCTACCCCGGACGGCACCCCGGTGATCGGCGCAACCCCGTACAGCAACCTGTTCCTCAATACCGGGCACGGCACCCTGGGCTGGACCATGGCGGCCGGCTCCGGCCGTTACCTGGCCGATCTGATGAGCGGCAAAAAGCCGCAGATCAGCACCGAAGGCCTGGATATCTTCCGCTACGGCAAGGGCCAGCACTGATGCGCCCGGCACAGGCACTGATCGACCTGGACGCACTGCGCCACAACTACCGGCTGGCTCGCCAACTCGGCGGTGGCAAGGCGCTGGCGATCATCAAGGCTGATGCCTACGGTCATGGCGCGGTGAAATGCGCACGCGCGCTGCAGGACGAGGCCGATGGTTTCGGCGTGGCCTGCATCGAAGAAGCGCTGGAGCTGCGTCAGGCGGGTATCCGTGGCCCGATCCTGCTGATGGAAGGCTTCTTCGATGCGGCCGAACTGCCGCTGATCGTCGAGCACGATTTCTGGGTGGTGGTGGCAACGTCGTGGCAGCTGGAAGCAGTGGAGGCATTCAACACCGATGCCACCCTGCGGATCTGGTTGAAGCTGGACAGCGGCATGCACCGTTTGGGTTTGTCGCCGGAGGAATTCCGCGATGCGCATGCACGCCTGACCGCACTGCCGCAGGTTGGCCCGCTGGTGTTGATGACCCACCTGGCGCGTGCCGATGAGCTGGACAGCAACCGCACCCGCGAACAGCTCGATGTTTTCGTCCGTGCAACCGAAGGCTTGGCAGGTGAAACCAGCCTGTGCAATTCGCCGGCGCTGTTGGGTTGGCCGGATGTGCGCAGTGACTGGGTACGCCCGGGCTTGATGTTGTACGGCGCCGATCCCTTGTATCCGCAGCCCAGCCCACATGCCGCGCAGCTGCGCCCGGTGATGACCCTGCAATCGCGGGTGATTGCGGTGCGCGAACTCGCCGTTGGCGAGCCGCTGGGTTATGGCGCGCGTTTTGTTGCTGAGAAGCCAACGCGCGTAGGTGTGGTGGCGATGGGTTATGCCGATGGTTATCCGCAGTTCGCACCCAATGGTACGCCGGTGTTGATCGACGGCGTACCGGGGCGACTGATTGGCCGTGTATCGATGGATATGCTGACCGTGGATCTGACTGATCACCCGCAGGCCGCACGTGGCAGCATCGTGCAGTTGTGGGGCAATGCACCGACCATCTCGGAGTTGGCACCGCGCTGCAATACCAGCGCCTATCGGTTGCCGTGCAGCCTCAAGCGCACGCCGCGGGTGTATTTGTCGGAGTGATGCTTTTGCTCCCTCCCTTGCGTCGAAGGCGGAGGGGAGGGCTGGGGAGGGGTTGGCTCTTTGCTGATGCGGTGCCGGTGAAGCCTCTGCCGAGCATGACTCGGCACTACAGGTGAAGCTGAGAGGGGCCGCGATGCAGCACGTCCTTCTTTGTAGGAGCAGCGTCAGCCGTGAATCTGGTGGTTTATTCGGTTGCAGGAACATCCGCGGTTTCGTTGCTGTGGGCTTCGCGGCTGACGCCGCTCCTACAAGAGCACCGATGAAGCCTCTGCCGAGCATGGCTCGGCACTACAGGTGAAACAAAAAGGGCCGCATTGCGGCCCTTTTTTTCAATCTACCAATTGCGAATTACAAACCTGCTGTACTGCGATCGTTCTGCAGTTCGCGGCGTACCCAATCATTGAGCAGACGCTTTTCATAACGCAGCGGGTCGGTATTGTTGGGCAGGCTGCTGTTGAGCAGATAGCCGGTGTCGGACAGCTTGCGCTCGCCCTGGTCGATGATCTGGCCATTGGCGTCGGTCAGGGTGAACTGCAGCGAGATACGCGGCGGGTAGATGTCGCGCATGATGCGCACGTCGTCCAGACGCGGGCCGTGCCACGGCTCGTAGTCGCCGGCACGTTTGATGTCGGTGATGGTCACGTCCAGCTTCTGCCCTTCCGGCAGCTGCTTGCTGGCCTGCTTGCGCAGGTGTTCGGCCAGATCCTCCACCCAGTCGCCACGCTGGGCATCCCAGCGGTTGCGGCTGTAGCGCAGTTCGGTGAACTGGGCCGGGTCGGTCCACTGCACCTGCACCGGGCCTTCGGCAGGCAGGGCACGCGGGGCTTGCGGATCGGAAACGGTGCGCGGCTTGGCATCGGCGCCGCCAGCGGCCAGCAGGCAGGCCAGGACAAGTCCGGTAACGGTCAGTGTTTTCATGACGTGCTCCTGAGGACTTTGATGGTGGAAGTGTGCAACTGACAGCTTTACGCTGCAATGAACCCGGTGCCAGTTCGCAGTAGCGGATTGAGCGATGGTTCATCATCACAGGGCGTGGATGGTTTCTCGCCCAGACTGTTTGGCACATCTTCCCCACTTTGCCGCGCCCTTTCACCTTTCCGACAATGCCTGCCCCCAACTCGGACTCACACCTGTCATTGCTGTCTCTGGATGAAGAGGATCTGGAAAGTTCCAGCCTCTATCGGGAGGTATTCAATGCGGTGGCCAGCGGCTTCTGCGTGATCGAGCTGGTATTTGAACACGGCGTCGCGGTGGACTTCATCTACCGCAAGGTCAATGCCGGTTTCCAGAAAGTCACTGGGCTGAGCAATGTCACCGGTCGGCGCGCCAGTGAGGTGGTGCCCGCAATGGACCCGGACTGGTTTCAGGCCTTTGGTCGGGTGGTCAGCGAGGGCGGCATCAGCCAGTTCGAACGTCAGGTGTCGGAACCGTCGCGCTGGTATTCGGTGGAAGCGGTGCGTATCGGCTCGCCGGACAAGCACCAGGTAGCGGTGTTTCTGTTCGATATCTCCGCGCGCAAGCGGATTGAAACCGAACTGGCCGAAAGCGAGGCGCGTTTCAGTGCATTGGCCGATGGCTTGCCGATGCCGGTCTGGGTGGTGGATGACCTGGGTCAGCTGCGCTTCGTCAACACCGCGTTCTTCACTTTCTTCGGTTTGCCGGCCGATCAGGATCTTGGGCCGGACCCCTGGCAGCGCTTTCTGCATCCGGACGAACGTGCATCGTTCGAATACGAATTGCAGGCTGCGTTGAACGGACGCACCGAGCTGCACGTCAATACCCGTGTGCGTCGCCACGATGGGCAATGGCGCTGGTTGGAAATGAACGCCGTCCCGCGCTTCTCGGCCGATGGCCGCTTCATTGGCCTGGCTGGCAACAGCCCGGATATCACCGAGCGCCGCGAGATTGAAATGGCGCGCGAAGATCTGCTCACCGCCGAACGGGTAGCGCGTAACGCCGCCGAAGGCATGGCGCGGATGAAGGATGAATTCCTCGCCACCCTGTCGCATGAGCTGCGCACACCGCTGACCACGGTTCTGGGTTGGAGCGAATTACTTTTGCAGCGCATGGAGGCCGATCATCCGATGCGGCGCGGCATGGAAGTGATCGCCAGCAGTGCGATGACGCAGAAGCACCTGATGTCGGACATGCTCGATCTGAGCAGCATGTTGCTGGGCAAGGTGCAGCTGGAAGTGGAGGTGCTGGATCTGTCCGAGCAGTTGCGCGAAGCGGTGCGCGCGCAGGAGCTGGTGGCCGAAGGCAAGGCGCAGACCGTGTTGCTGGACCTGCCGGAGCTGCCGCAGCCGGTGCTCGGCGATGCCACCCGTCTGCAGCAGATCCTCGGCAACCTGCTGTCCAACGCGATCAAGTTCACCCCGGTGGAAGGGCGCATCGAGATCAGCCTGCAGCACGAGGCCGGCTATCTGGTGGTGCAGATCAAGGACGATGGCGACGGCATCGCGGCGGAGTTCCTGGAGCATCTCTTCAGTCGTTTCAGCCAGGCCGACAGCACTACTACGCGCCGCCACGGTGGTCTGGGGTTGGGCTTGGCCATCGTCCAACAGCTGACCGAGTTGCACGGCGGTACGGTATCCGCGGCCAGCGAGGGGCCTGGACGCGGCGCCACCTTCCTTCTACGACTGCCCGAGTTTCAGGCGCAGAAGGCGGCGAACCGCCCGCGTCGGCGCGTACAGCGTGGCCGCATCGGCGAGCAGGTGCTGGTGCCGAACGCCCTGCAGGGCCTGCGCGTGCTGGCGGTGGAGGACCAGGTCGACATGCTGGGCTACATCCGCCGCCTGCTGGAGGAGCAGGGCGCGACGGTGGTCACCGCCGGCACTGCTGCCGAGGCGTTGGAATTGCTGGATCTGCGCGGGCATACCGCATTCGACATCCTGATCAGCGATATCGGCATGCCGGGCATGGATGGCTACGGCTTGATCCACACCCTGCGCGAGACCTTGGGCGTCGGTGGCGAAGAGCTCCCCGCTGTGGCAGTGACCGCGCTGGCCCGTGCCGATGACCGGCGGCGCGCGTTTTCCTCTGGTTTCCAGGGGCATCTGGCCAAGCCATACAGCGTGGCGCAGCTGATTTCGGCGATCCGCGACGCGCGTTTGCCGCGCTGAAATCTTTGCACGGATTTCACGCAGAAAAACGGTAATGTGACGGCGTTCACCCGCGGACGCTGCCATGCCCCTGTACGCGCCCCATGTCTATTCCGACCCGATGCTGATCGCATCGCTGGAGGCCTTGCTCGGCGAGCTGCCGGAGCAGGCCCGGGTCATGCTGGTCCTCAAGGACGGCAGCCGCGTGGCCGGCACGGTCACCGCGCAGCCGGCGTTGCAGCACTTTGCCGACCACAACGAGGAGCCCGGGGTGAACGCTACGGTGCGTCTGGAAGACCTGTTGCGGGCCTGCCAGCAGCATGTGGTGTGGCTGGACAGCGTGTTGCAGGTACTGCATCTGCCGGCCGCCGAGCCCTGACGTGGCGCCTCGCTAGAGCCCATTCAGCTGCGCGGAGCCGGTGGCAGCGGCCGGCCCGGTAGAATGGCCGGCCCTGCTAGACGAATTACCGGCATGCCTGCTCCGCACGACGCTCCGTTGGAAACCCTGTTCCTTCCGTTCTCCAAGGCTGGCTTGCGCTGGCCGCAGGGGCCGGTCCTGTTCCTGCGCGCGCAGGACGGTTGGTCGCTGCGCGAGCACGCCGACAGCAACCAGCTGGTCTGTTCGCAGAGCTTCCGCCCGTTCGCCGACGCCCTGCAGCGCAGCGGCTGGGAAGTGCGCGATGAGCAGGCGCTGGAGCAGTCCGACGAGCGTTATGCGCTGGTACTGGTGCTGCCGCCGCGGCAGCGCGACGAAGCCCGCGCGCTGTTTGCGCAGGCCCTGAGCAAGCTCGCCCCGGGCGGCATCATCCTCGCCTGCCAGTCCAACAACGAAGGCGCCCGCTCTGGCGAAAGCGACCTGCAGCAGCTGGCTGGGCTGGGCGGCACGCTGACCAAGAACCACTGCCGCGCCTACTGGTCGGTACCGGCCGAAGGCAAGCACGACGAGGCGCTGCACAAGCGCTGGGCGGCATTGGATGCGCCGCGCAAGATCGTCGATGGCCGCTTCCTGAGCCGCCCCGGCGTGTTTGCCTGGGACCGCATCGATCCGGCTTCGGCCCTGCTGGTCGAGCAGCTGCCGGCGGATCTGGCCGGCCGTGGCGCCGATCTGGGCGCTGGCTGGGGCTATCTGTCCTCCGAAGTGCTGGCGCGCTGCCCCAAGGTCACCGCGCTGGATCTGTACGAAGCCGAGGCGCGCGCGTTGGCGCTGGCCCGCCACAACCTGGCCGACGTCGGCGAGCAGGTGAAGCTGGATTTCCGCTGGCAGGACGTCACCGCAGGCATCGATGGCCGCTACGACTTCATCGTCTCCAACCCGCCGTTCCACACCCCGGCGCGCGAAGACCGGCCCGACATCGGCCGTCGCTTCATCGCCGTGGCTGCGCAGTCGCTGCGCCCGGGCGGGCAGTTGTTCATGGTCGCCAACCGCCATCTGCCCTATGAGCAGATCCTGACCGAGAGCTTCGGCCAGGTGCGTGTTGCCGCCGAGCGCGATGGCTTCAAGGTCATCGTCGGCACCCGGGGCCGCGCATGAAGCTGGTCAAGCACATCGCCAACCTCGGTTACGGCAGTCGCAAGCAGGTGCAGCAGATGTTCCGCGAAGGCCGCGTCACCGATGCGCAGGGCGATGTGCTGTATGCCGACGACAAGGTCGAGCACGACAACATCCGCATCGATGGCGAGCTGCTGGACCCGCCGCCGGGCCTGATCCTGATGCTGCACAAGCCGGCCGGCTATACCTGTTCCACCAAGGACCATGGCCGCTTGATCTATGAGCTGCTGCCCGAGCGTTTCCGCGACCGCGACCCGGTGCTGTCCAGCGTCGGCCGTCTGGATCGCGATACCTCGGGCATGTTGCTGATGACCGATGACGGCCAGCTGTTGCACCGCATCGTGTCGCCGAAGTCGAAGCTGGACAAGGTTTACGAAGCGCAGCTGGCGGAAGATATGAGCGGCACCGAGACCGCACAGTTCGCCAGCGGCGCACTGCTGCTGGAGTCGGACGACAAGCCCTTGCTGCCGGCCGAACTTGAGGTGCTGGGCGCACGCGCTGCACGTCTGACCTTGCACGAAGGCCGCTACCACCAGGTGCGGCGCATGTTCGCTGCGGTGGGCAACCACGTGCAGGCGCTGCACCGTTCGCGCATTGGCGGCCTGGGCCTGGGTGATCTGGCGGAAGGCCAATGGCGTCAGCTCGATGCCGCTGATCTAGCAGTGTTGTTCGGAGGGCAGGCCTGATGGAACTGCTGGCCCGCCCGCAGGCGCTGGTGTTCGACATGGACGGGCTGATGCTGGACAGCGAGCGTGCGCTGATGGGCTGCCTGGAGCAGACCGCGCAGGATCATGGCTATGAATTGCCACGTCCGCTGCTGCTGTCCTTGATCGGCTCCTCCGATGCGACCACCCGGCAGAAGCTGGCCGATGTGTTGGGCATGGAGCGCACCGACGCGCTGCTGGCCGATTCGTATGCGCGCTATGCCGACATCGTAGATGCCGGCGTGCCGTTGCGCCCGGGCATCATCGAGTTGCTGGAGTTGTTGCGCGAGCACGACATCCCACGCGCGGTGGCCACCGCCACCCGTTCACCGCTTGCCCAGCGCAAGCTGGAGGCGGCGGGTTTGCTGCAGTATTTCCAGTTCGTTGCTACCAGCAGCGACGTGGCCCATTCCAAACCGGCGCCGGATATCTATCTGCACGCTGCACGCGGCTTGGGTATTGCTCCAGCGCACTGTCTGGCTTTGGAAGATTCCCCAACCGGCGTGCGTGCAGCCTTGGCAGCCGGCATGACCACGATCCAGATTCCGGACCTGCTGGAACCGGACGAAGAAGTGCGCGGCTACGGTCATCGCATCACCGCCTCGCTGCACGACGTGCGCGAGCTGCTGCAGCAATGGCTGCCGGTAAGCGCGGTCTAGGCCTCACCGTAGTGCCGAGCCATGCTCGGCAGGGGCTTCACCAGGAATCCAGCAGCCAGACGCTTCACCTGTAGTGCCGAGCCATGCTCGGCATGAGGC
>NZ_JBRREI010000083.1:0-14070 GCF_056760195.1 Stenotrophomonas sp. STEN020 | reverse complement strand
TATTCCACCCCGTGCCACAACCCCCCCACGGGGGTGTTATTATATCCCGTCGGGCCGCCCCGCCCCACAGTCTCCTGTTTTGCGGGGGCGCGGGTTGATCCCGGCGCCCGCCAGATGCGCTGCCACATCTGCGCCAAGCGCTGCTTCAATACATCGCGATTACCTGCCTGCCGATATGCGGGCTGCACCTGCCGTGGCGGCATCGCCTGCCACTGGCCATCGCGTTCGCTGGCGACGGCGAAGTTGAAGTTGTAGTCCGGTTCCAGGCCCATACGCAGATCGCTGAGCACCAGTTCGCCGTCCACCACCTGCGCGCGCATGAAGCCGTGATTGAACCAGTTCAGTCGCTGCACCGCAGGTACATCGGCGGCCTGTCGCAGCGCCTGCACATTCGACGGGTAACCCTGGAACTGCATCGGCCCGTGATCGGCCCACAGCGAGCGATCACCGACCACATAGCCCTGCGGGGTCATCGCCACCACCCGCCACAGCAAGGTGTTGAACGGCATCGGCACCGAGAAGCGCGGCGCATCGACCAGGCCCATATGCGCCAGTGACTGCGCGGCCACCCGGTCCACCTGCGCCTTGGCGATCAACGACCAGCCCAGATAACCGCTGCTCAACACCAATCCGGCCACCAGCGCGCGTTGCGCCAATGGCCGAGCGCGTGCGAACCAGGCAATGCTGCAGCCAATCAACAACCAGATCGTATACAGCGGGTCGATGATGAAGACGCTGGACCACATGGTCGGTGGCGGCGTCAGCGGCCACCACAGCTGCGTGCCGTAAACGGTGAAGGCATCCAGCAGCGGATGCGTCACCAACGCAAGCACGATCGCCCACCACCAGCGCACTGGCGCCTGTGCAACCCGGCCATGACCGAAGCGCTTGTACAACCACCAGATCAAGGTGCCGAGCAAGGGCAGCACGAACAGCGAATGGCTGAAGCTGCGGTGCACCGTCATCAGGCTCACCGGGTTGTCGGTGAAGGCCATGATCGCCAAGCCGTCCAGATCCGGCAGCGTTGCCAATGCGGCACCGGCAAGCAAGGCGGCGCGCCGATGCGCGGCGGGGGTGATGGCGGCGGCGATGGCGCCACCGAGAACGATCTGACTGAGGGAATCCATGCGCCGATGCTAGCAGCCAACGCTACGCTCAGCGCTGCTGCCGGCCATGCAATCGCCACAGCATCAGGCCGCCGTACAGCAGCGCCAGCAACAGCAGGTTGAGCAGCTCGCCACTGATCTCAGGCAGCCGCGCACCCAACTGCTGGGTGCGGACGATGGCATTGATGCCGGCAGTGGTCGGCAGCAACTTGGCCAGCGCCACCAGCGCTGGCGGCGAGGCGATGGCCGGCCACGACAGGTTGGACAGGAAAAACAGTGGGATCGACACCGCGGTGACATATTGGAAGGCACGCTCGCGGGTATCGAAGAAGCTGGCGATGAACATCCCGAATGGCACCGTTGCCAGCGCGAACAGCAGCACCGCCAACAGCATTCCCGGGATATTGCCGCCACGCGGATAGTCCTGCGCCCAGGCAGTGAAGCCGACGTAGTACAGCAGCCCGCACACCGCCACCACAGTGAACGCAACGGCCATCCCCGACAAGGTCGGCAGGTCGAACTGCAATCGCCGGCCCAGCTGCGCGCGGCGGCTACCCAGCAATACACCGATGCCGAGCAGCAGGGTCTGGTGCACGATCAATTCCGATACCCCCGGGACCACGCTGCTGCCATAGCCTTCGCGGGTGTTGTACAGCGGCCGCTGCACCAACTGCAGCGGCGCTGCCTGTGGTGCGCCCATGAAGGCCGCCTGGCGCAGCGCCTGCTGGCGACCAAAGCCGGTGATGCCTTCGGCCAGACCATTGAGGATGGCGCTGGCCCGGCTCAGGTAGGCGCCGTTGCCCAGCAACACCAGTTGCCCACTGCCGCCGCGCAGGATGTCGCGTTCCAGCCGCTGCGGGATCAACACGATGCCATCCACCTCGCCATTCAACAGCTGTTGCTTGGCCTGACCAAGGTCTGCTGGCTGGCTGACAACCCGCACCGCGAGCAGCGCATCCACATGCCGGATCAGCTCGCGGCTGGTGGCGCTGTGGTCGGCATCCACCACCGCGATTGGCAGATCACTGGCCACCTGATGGCGATACGCCGCCGGGTAGAAGAACGAGTACAGCAGCACCGCGCCTATCATCACCGCGCGCGCCGCCGGGTCGGCAAACATCGCCTGCAGGGTGATGCGGAAGCTGGCGACGAAACCACTCATGCGCGCGCCTGCTGGCGGGCCGCACGCAGCAGCAGGCCCGCACCCAGCCCACCGGCCAGCACCGTCATCAACAGCAGTACCGTCAGCGGCCGCAGCGATACCTGCCAGGGCGCCCCCATGAACAACTGCTGCATCTGCACCTGCACGTAGGCGGTTAGCGGCAGCAACATGTTCCAGATGCGGGTGAACAACGGTGCCTCGATCACCGGAAAGGTGGCACCGGAAAACGCCAGCGCGGTGCCAATCGTCAGACCCACCGCCGACAGCCCGGTGCACATGTCGCGGGTCACGGCGATGAACAGCAGCGCAAAACTGCAGCAGGCCAGATAGAACAGCGGCTGCGCCAACAGCATCAACCACAGACTGCCAGCCATGCCGTCACCGCGCACATAGGCCAGGTACAGCACGCCCAGCGCGCCATACAGCGAGAACAGCGCGACATACGGAAACAGCTTGCCCGCCATCGCGGCCCACGGCCGCTGCTGCAGCCAACTACCAAGCAAACCGTCGCGCTGCTCGCGACCAAACGCGGCACCGGCGGTAAGCGCAGCCAGCAAGGACAGCATGGCCGGAAAGATCAGCGGCAGCAGGAACAATTCATAGCTGCGCGCCGGGTTGTACAGCACCGTCGCCTGCACCGTCACCGGCGGCCCACGCAGTTTTGCCGGGCCAACCTGCAGCGCAATCTGCTCTTTGAGCATGCGCGCGTTGTAGGCGCTCACCGCATCGGCGATATCGCGCCCGGCCGATTGCCCGGTGGCCATGTAGGTGGCGTTGTAGAAGGCGTAGACCGGCACCGTTTCGCCACGCAGCGCGCGCCGGCTCAGGTCGCGCGGTATCAGCACGATCGCAAACACATCCAGCGCACGCAGCTGTGCCTGGGCCTGCTGCAGCGACGCCGGCTGGCTTGCCACCTGCACGCCGGGGCTGTCGTCGATGGCGCGCGCCAGGCCACGGCTGGTCGGGCTGTGGTCCAGGTCAACCACAGCGATCGGCACCTGCCGCAGCACCGAGCCGGAGAACAACCACATCATCAGCGCCATCAACAGCACTGGCAGCAGCGTCACCAGCGCCAGCTCCCAACGGTCGCTGCGCCAGTGCTGCAACTCGCGCCGCAGCGAGGCGGCGAAGGCCTTGCCCGGTGTCAGTCCTGCGGCCATGCAAACAGCACGCTCATGCCCGGCCGGAATCCTTCGATCGGCTGCTGCGGCCGTGCCCGCACTTCGAAACTGCGCACGTCATAGCCGGACGACTGGCGGGTGCTGCGCCAGGTGGCGTAGTCACCGGCCGGATTGATGAAGTAGACCTCGAACGCCGCACTGCGGTCCTGCAGCGCCGGAATCGTGCCCTTTAGACGGGCGCCGGGCTTGAGCCCGTTCATCTGGTCCTCGCGCAGGTTCAGCGCCACCCACATGTGGTCGATGTCGACCAAGGTGAAAACCGGATAGCCGGCCGGCACCAGCTCGCCGATATCGGCCATGCGCTTGCCGACCTCGCCGGCCAGCGGCGCGCGGCCCTGGGTTTCCTGGCGGGCCGCATCCACCTCGGCCTTGGCACCCTCGGCCTGCCGCACCTGTGCCAGTGCCGCATCCTTGTCCTGCACCCGTGCACCGGCAAGGGCAAGGTCGTACTGCGCGCGGGCAGCGCGGGTCAGTTCGTTGGCACTGCGCGCCTGCGCCTGTGCTTCGTCGCGCTTCTGCCGGCTTACCACGCCCTCGGCGTAAAGATTGTCGAGCCTGCGGAAGGTACTGGTCGCCAGTTCGGCGCCGGCCTGTGCGCGCTTCCAGTTGGCTTCGGCGGCGCGGATATCCTCGCTGCGTGCGCCCTCCTCGGCCTTGGATGCCATCGCCGCAGCCGCAGCCACCACCGCGTCGGCCTGGCGCTCCTTGGCGGCGACTTCAGGGCTGTCGAGATCGAACAGCACCTGCCCGGCCTTGACCCGGTCGCCTTCGCGCACATGCAACTGCTGCAGGCGCGCGGTGACCTTGGCGGCGACGTTGACGTTGTCGGCATCGGCCATGCCCTGCACCTGGTCCGGCGGGCTGCGCAGGCCCAGCCACAGACCGACCGCCACCAGCACCAGTAGCACCACGCCGGCAATCAGGAACACGCGGCGTTGCCGCGGACTGGTCTCCACCTGCAGCGAATCGCTCATTCCAGCACCTTGTCCGCGCGTTGGCGGTAGTCGTCAAAACGTTGCAGCTGCCCGCTCACTTCCAGCAGCTGCGCCAGCGCCACATCGAATTGATAGGCGGCCTGTGCACGCTCCACCTGTGCACCGCCCAGGCCGAGCCGCGCGTCGATCACATCCAGCGAAGTGGACTGGCCTTCACGGAACGACAGCTCCTGCAGGCGCAGGTTTTCCTGCGCCTGGGCGATGCTGCTGTCCAGCAGCTGGAACTGCACGCGGGCGGTCTCCAGCTCGTTCCAGGCCTTGCCGACGCCAAGCTGCAGCTGGTTCTCCACTTCGCTCAGGCCCGACTGCGCCTGCTCCAGCTGCGCGCGCGCAGCGCTGACCTGCAGCGGCCGCGCCGTCGGCGACAGGAAGGTGTAGCGCAGGCCGATGCCGAATGCCCAGTCGGCGTCGGTCAGCAATGCATCGCGACGGCGCAGGTCGTATTGGCCGAACAGATAGATCTGCGGCTTGAGCTTGGCCTGCTGCGCACGCACACCCTGCTCGGCCTGCGCGGTAAGCGCACGCAGCCTACCAACCTGCGGATGCCGCTGCTGGGCACTGCGCTCGAACTCCTCACGCGCACCGACCGGGCCATTGATCACGAACAGCGGCGAGGTAGTCGCAACCGTGCCACCGCTGCGCAGCAAAGTCGCCAAGGCCTGTTGCAGAGTAGACAGATCGTTGACCGCCTTCTGATATTCGCGTTCGGCCTTGTCGCGGGCGACATTGGCCTGCAAGCGCTGCGCCTTGGTAGCGAAGCCCTCGCGCTCGAGTTTCTGCGCGTCCTCAAGGTGTCGCTGCAGTCCATCGCGCACATCACGCCGCACCTGCAGCGCCTGCTCGGCCAACTGCTGGCCGAAGTAGGCCTGCACCAACTGCAATGACAGCGACTGCCGCTGCAACTCACGATCGGCCTGGGCAAGCTCGCTGGCGGCTTGTGCCGCCCCTTGCGCGGCCGGGATCAGGCCACCGCTGTACAAGGGCACGCTGGCAGTAACAATTGGACGCGTGCGCCAGTCACGCTCGGCGAATTCCAGCGGCGACTCGATGCCAAACGCCGCGGCAACCGGCGCCAGTGAACCCAGCGGCAGGTTCAAGGTCTTCTGGAACTGCATGCGGCGCACGTCGGCAGTGATTTCCGGCAGCCGCAGATAGCGGCTGGCATCCTGCAGGTCCAGCTTGTTACGCACCCCGGCATCGGCGGCGGCGAGCGCATCGGAGACCTGCTCCAAGCGCTGCCGCGCCTGCTCGTAACTCAACGCAGGCACCACTTCGGCGGCCGCTGCCGGCGGCGCCAGCAGCATCCACAGCACACACAACCCTATCGCGACCGATGCTGGTTGCTTGCCTGCCACCCCGATGCTCCCTTCTCGTTGGCTGGCCCCAGCATAGCCGCCCATCGAGTGAGGAAGAAGTCAGCCGGGCAATCAGGCTGCCTGCGCCAACCTCACGGCGCCCGGCAGGCAGGCCAGGCTGCGGCCGGAATGATCGAGCAGGCGCAGGCTGCCATCCGGGTCCTCAGCCAACGCGGTCAGGCTTTCCACCCAGTCGCCGTCATTGGCGTAGACCAGGCCATCGCGTTCGACCAAGGCGGCGCGATGGATATGCCCGCAGATGATGCCGTCCAACCCACGCCGGCGTACGTCGGCCAGACCAGCCTGCACGAAGCGTTCGATGTAACGCTCGGCCGCCCCGCTCTGCCGCTTGAGGAATTCCGACAGCGACCAATAGCGCAGACCAAGCCTACGCCGCGCGGCATTGAGCAGACGGTTGCCGGTGAGGATGCGGTAATACAGCCAGTCACCGAAGCGTTCCTGCAGGCCACCAAAGTGAGTGGCACCGTCGTAGTCATCGCCATGAACCACCAGCAGGCGGCGGCCATCGACGGTGGTGTGGATGGCGCGACGACGCACCTGCATGGCAGGAAGCATCAGGCCGCAGGTGCGGCGCAGTGGTGCATCGTGGTTGCCGGGGATGTAGATGATCTCGGTGCCGGCACGACGCAGCGCGTGCAAGGCCTCGATCACCTCGTTATGCGCCTGCTGCCAGGTCGCACGCTTATGGGAAAGCCACCACAGATCGACGATGTCACCGACCAGATACAGACGCTCACAGCGCAGGCTGCCGAGGAAGCGCGCCAGTTCCGCCGCATGGCAATGGCGCGCGCCCAGATGCGTGTCGGAGATGAACACCGCACG
This sequence comes from Stenotrophomonas sp. STEN020, assembly GCF_056760195.1. NCBI lineage: Bacteria > Pseudomonadati > Pseudomonadota > Gammaproteobacteria > Lysobacterales > Lysobacteraceae > Stenotrophomonas > Stenotrophomonas sp. STEN020. The sequence goes on along the minus strand of NZ_JBRREI010000083.1, from coordinate 7,428 downwards.
CCGGTGCGGCGGCAGCACCGGCACCGCGCTCATGCCAGCGCTCCGGCATCGCGCAGATAGCGTTTGCGCTTGTGCGGGCGGATGGCCTGCAGGTCCACCTCGATCAGGCCATCGATGGAATCGCTGAAATCCGGATCGACACCGAACGCGAGGAAGCGCGCGCCGCCTGGCTCGCACAGATCGGTGTATTGCCGGTACAAGGTCGGCACGCTGGTACCCAGCGTCGCCAGGTTGGCCTTGAGCACATCGAACGCGGCCTGCGTATCCAGCTCACCGAAACTCGGCGGCGCGGCGAAGTACTGGAAGGGCCGGTTCGACTCGGCCAGGCTGCGGCCAGCGCCGTAGTACTGCTGGTAATAGGCCACCAGCTGCTCGCGCGCCTCGCGTGGCAGCGCAGCGCTGATCGACACCGCGCCAAACAGATAGCGCACGCCCGGCTGGCTGGCGAGGTAGGCGCCGATGCCCTGCCACAGATAGTCCAGGCTGCGGCTGCCCCAGTACTCGGGCACCACGAAGCTGCGGCCCAACTCCATGCCCTCGGCGATGCGTGGGATGGCATCGTCCGAATAACGGAACAGACTGGCGGTGTATAGGCCCTGCAGGCCACTGCGCGCCAAGGCCGGTGCCCCGCGCATCACCCGGTAGGCACCGGCAATGCGCTGGGCCGGCGCGTCCCAGACCACGATGTGCTGGTAGAGCGGGTCGAAATCGTCAAGGTCACGGCTGCGGCCGGTGCCCTCGCCCACTTCGCGGAAGGTCAGCTCACGCAGACGGCCCAGCTCCAGCAGCAAGGGCGAGTTGGCCGCGCACTGGGCCAGCCGGATCTGCTTGCCGTCGCTGGTCTGGCCCAGCAGTTCCGTCGCCTCGATCGCGGCGGCGACCTGGGCGGCGGCAATCGGTTCGGCCAAAGGCTGCGGGCTGCTCTCCTGCAGCTCGGCGCCCTGCTGCTCCTTGCCCAGCGCGTACAGCGCCTCACGCACCGCCTGCAGCTGCCATGCCGGGTCCTGTTGCGCATCCAGCCGCATCAGCTGGCCGATCTGCAGGCGCAACGGTCGCTTGCGGCGAGCGAACATCTCCCGCGCCAGCAAGGCGGTGCCGGCCGGCTTGAACAGCGCCGAGGCGCCGTAGAACAGCGCCGAATTGCGCGCCTGCACCCGTACCGGCAGCACCGGCGTGTCGCAGGCGCGGGCGAAACGGACGAAGCCACGGTTCCAACGACCGTCGCGGATGCCCTGCAGCGACAGCCTCGAGACCTCACCGGCCGGGAATACGATCACGCACTGCTCGGCCTGCAGCGCCTGCTCCACTGCCTGCAGGCTGGCCCGCTGCGCGCGGCCACCGAGGATGCGCACCGGCAACAACAGTTCGTGCAGCGGCTCCAGTTCCAGCAGCATGTCGTTGGCGATGATGCGGACGTCGTTGCGGACCCGGCCCACCGCGTCCAGCAAGGCCAGCGCATCCAGCGCCCCGGACGGGTGGTTGGCGACGACCAGCAGGCGGCCGCTGGCCGGTATCCGCGCCAGCGCCGCCGCATCTATCGCGTAGCCGGCGTCGAGGAAGCCCAGCGCGGCGCTGACGAAGGCGAAGCCCTGCAGGCCTTGGCTACGCCGCAGGAAGGCGTCCAGCTGGTCGAAACGTGACCAGCGTCCCACTGTACGCAATAGCGGCTTCGCCAAGTGTCGGCGCGGGCCGTGGAACCAATCGGGATAGCGTTGCTGCAGGCGCTGCGCGATCTGTTGCATGGCAAGGTCTCCCTGTCGGCCCATTGGCCGGGAGCCTGCGCCCGCCACAAGGCAGGCCGGTTGCGGTTTTGCGGCAATCCGGTGACCGTGGCTTAACCGGATGGCAACAGACACTTCGGCACTATTCCGTCAAGGTGCCGACCGTGTATGATGCGCGCCCATCTTTCCATCCGAATCAAGGGATATATAGCCCGATGTCCAGCTACCTGTTCACCTCCGAATCGGTCTCCGAAGGCCATCCGGACAAGATTGCCGACCAGATCTCCGATGCGGTGCTGGACGCGATCCTGACCCAGGACAAACGCGCCCGCGTGGCCTGCGAAACCCTGGTCAAGACCGGTGCGGCAATTGTCGCCGGCGAAGTGACCACCTCGGCGTGGGTCGATATCGAAGAACTGACCCGCAACGTCATCAACGAAATCGGCTACGACAACTCCAACGTCGGCTTCGACGGCCACACCTGCGCCATCATCAACATGCTGGGCAAGCAGTCGCCCGACATTGCTGCCGGCGTTGACGGCACCAACAAGAAGGCCAAGAAGCCGGAAGAGCAAGGCGCTGGTGACCAGGGCCTGATGTTCGGCTATGCCTGCAATGAAGCCCCGGAATTCATGCCGGCGCCGATCTACTACTCGCACCGTCTGGTCGAGCAGCAGGCCAAGGTCCGCAAGAAGAAGAACTCGCCGTTGCCGTGGCTGCGCCCGGACGCCAAGAGCCAGGTGACCCTGCGTTACGGCCAGGACGGCAAGATCGAAGGTCTTGACGCCGTTGTGCTGTCGACCCAGCACGATCCGGGCGTGAAGCAGAAGGACCTGGTCGAGGCCGTGCGCGAGCACATCCTCAAGCCGGTGCTGCCGAAGGCATGGCTGGACAAGCTGCCGAAGAACAAGGTGCACATCAACCCGACCGGCATCTTCGTGATCGGCGGCCCGGTCGGCGATTGCGGCCTGACCGGTCGCAAGATCATCGTCGACACCTACGGCGGCATGGCCCGTCACGGCGGTGGCGCGTTCTCTGGCAAGGACCCGTCCAAGGTTGACCGTTCGGCCGCTTACGCTGCCCGTTACGTCGCCAAGAACGTGGTTGCTGCTGGCCTGGCTGACAAGTGCGAAGTGCAGGTCTCCTACGCCATCGGCGTGGCCGAGCCGACCTCGATCTCGGTCACCACCTTCGGCACCGGCAAGATTTCGGACGCACAGATCGAGAAGCTGATCCGCGCCCACTTCGACCTGCGTCCGTACGGCATCATCAAGATGCTGGACCTGATCCACCCGATGTACCAGCAGACCGCTGCTTACGGCCACTTCGGCCGCAAGCCGAAGGAATTCTCGTACGTCGACGGCGACGGCAAGACCCAGAACGCGACTGCGTTCTCCTGGGAAAACACCGACCGTGCCGAAGCCCTGCGCAAGGCTGCAAAGCTGAAGTAAGTTCGGCAGCAGGTAAAAGCACTACCCGGACGGGTCGCGCAAGCGGCCCGTCTGCTTTTTGTACAACCACCCTTGCCAAGCACCAGCGCGCCCGCACACGATAGCGCCGCATACACAGGGAGCGTTGGCATGTTTTCAGCATTTTTCGGCAATCTCTTCAAGGACAAGCCCGACCCGGACCGGTTTGCCCACAAGTTCATGGACGCGGTGCGCAGCAATGGCTATCCGCATGAACTGGACTATGAGGCGGACACCTTCCGCGTCCGCCATGCCAACGGCTCCTACTTCAATCTGCACAACGCCTACCACGCCTATCTCGGTGCCCCGCGCGGGCAGCAACGCAAGGCATTGCTGGCCTTCAGCCGCTTGCTTGGCGTCCACGAAAAAGATGAAGCAATGAGTTGGGAGCAGACCCGGCCGCTGCTGCGCCCATTGATCCGCAGCATCACCCAGCTTGAGGAAATCAGCCTGCACCATGCCGAGCAGGATGGCTGGGATGCGTCGCCAATGCAGCTTCAGTACCGGCGCCTGAGCGAGGAGTGCGTGGAGCTGCTGGCAGTAGACCACCCGGACCACACCGCCACCTTGACCCGCGGCCCTGAAGAAGCCTGGGGTGTGAATTTCGATCAGGCCTTGGCGATTGCCCGCAGCAATCTGCGTGAAAGCCCCGATGAGCCCTTCGTCGAGGTAGCACCCGGCGTCTATCAGGCCGCATGGGGCGACGCCTATGACAGCAGCCGCGCCCTGTTACCCGACCTGCTGCATCGGGTACCGGTCGCCGGGCTGCCGGTGTTCATGCTGGCTTCCCGTGACGTCTTGCTGGTCACCGGCGAAGGCGACCTGCAAGGGCAGGCGCAGATGTTGGAGTTGGCCGCCAATGCGTTTTCCGATGGGCGTGTGATTTCCTGGGAAGTGCTGCGCTACGACGACGGTCAGTTGCATTCGCACGAGCTGGCGGATGCTGGGCTGCGCGAACGCCAGCGGCAACTGCGACTGGAACTCGACACCGATGCATATGCGCTGCAGAAGCAGCTATTGGAGCGCGTGCACCAGAAGCATGAGGAAGATGTGTTTGTTGCCACTTTCATGGTCCACAACGAGCAGCAGCATTCGCTATGCGCCTGGACTGATGGCGTAGCCAGCTCACTGCCGCGCACCGATCGCCTGGTGCTGGTGATGCCTGTCGATGGTGAGGAAGCCGAGACCATGATCGTTGATTGGCAACAAGCGCAACCCATTCTCGGCCACTTGTTGCGTGAAGACAGTCGGCATATCCACCCGCCGCGCTACCTCACGCTTGGCTTCCCCGATGCAGCGACGCGCGCGCGACTGCAGGCGCTTTGAGCCGGTTTCCTGCGCTGAGAGTGTTCGAGCAAAGAAGCCTGCATGCGAGGACGGATTTTTGTGTTGGTTTGAGCTATTGAACTAGCTTTGGGCTGTTGCTTTGGATGTTGCTTGGGCTGTTGCTTTGGATGTTGCTTGGGCTGTTGCTTTGGCTGTTGCTTTGGCTGCTGCTTTGGCTGCTGCTTTGGCTGCTGCTTGAGCTGCTGCTTGGGCTGCTGCTTTAGCCCTTCTCCCGCCTGCGGGAGAAGGGTTGGGATGAGGGGAAGCTTTGGCTCTTGATCTAGCAAAGACAAAAGCGAAAACCCAACAGCCCCCTCATCCGCCCTCCGGGCACCTTCTCCCGCACGCGGGAGAAGGGACAGACAGAGCCAGAGCCACAACCAGAGCCACAGCCACAGCCGCAGCCGCAGCCCAAGCCCAAGCCCAAGCCACAGCCACAGCCGAAGCCGAAGCCGAAGCCGAAGCCGGAGCCAAAACCAAAACCAAAACCAAAACAATACCCGGCGTGGTTCCCAAGGCCCTCCCACAAGCCCACCACAGCTGCCTTGTCCCCTCCGATCTGTTCCCCATAACGAGCAATGCACTACCATCGGCCCATGGGAAAGGAAGACCGTAGACCAATTGCCGCCCGTTCCACCGGCTGGGCTCGTGCCCTCAGCGCCGCGTTGGCACGCTCATCCATCACACCGAACCAGATTTCGGTACTCAGTATTTTCTTCGCTGCAGGTGGCGCCGCTGCGCTGTTGTACTGGCCTGGCATAACCGGGCTTATCATCTGCGCTGTCGGCATCCAGCTACGTCTTATCTGCAACCTGCTCGACGGCATGGTGGCAATGGAAGGCGGCAAGCAGACACCAACCGGTGTGCTTTACAACGAATACCCGGACCGCATCGCCGACTCGCTGCTGATCGTCGCGCTCGGCTATGCCGCTGGCATGCCCTGGCTGGGTTGGCTGGGTGCACTGCTCGCTGCACTCACTGCCTATGTACGCCTGTCCGGCGCCAGTCTCGGCCTGGCTCAGGACTTCCGTGGGCCGATGGCCAAACAGCATCGCATGTTCGTACTCACCGCGGCCTGCGTGCTGGCGATCATCGAACAACTGACCACGCACACGTATTACGTGCTGCCTGCCGCCGCCATCATCATCGCCGCCGGCTCGCTGTTGACCTGCATCACCCGCACCCGCGCCATCGCCGCGCGACTCAAGGCAGGCAGCTGATGCTTTCAAGCCTGCTGGTCGCCGCCGTCAAGGTTTTCATTGGTGCCTACCCGCGCTGGGTTGGCAGTCGCCCTACCGACACCCAGCGCATCTACTTCGCCAACCACTCCAGCCACCTGGATACGGTTGCGTTGTGGTCAGCACTGCCACCGGCCCTGCGCGAGCACACCCGCCCGGTCGCCGCGCGCGACTACTGGAGCAAGGGCGCACGCAAGGTCATCGCGGACAAAGGCTTCAATGCGGTGTTGATCGAACGCGACCGCAGCAAGTGCGAAGGCGATCCACTGCAACCGCTGCATGACGCCTTGGATGCCGGTGATTCGCTGATTCTGTTCCCGGAAGGCACCCGCAACCACGAACCGCTGCCGCAGCCGTTCAAGGCCGGCCTGTTCCATCTGGCCCAGCAGTACCCGCATGTGGAACTTGTGCCGGTGTATCTGGACAACGCACGCCGCGCGCTGCCCAAGGGCAGCATGGTGCCGGTGCCACTGGTATGTACCGCGCGCTTTGGGCCTCCGTTGGCCCGCATTCCCGATGAAGACAAGGCGCAGTTTCTGGAACGCGCGCGCAACGCGGTGGTGGAGCTGGCATGAACAACGTATTCCTACAGCTCCCGCTGGGCAGCTTCCTGCAGCAGGCCATCGACCGTGCCCCGCCCAGCTTCTGGTGGATGATTGGCGGCGTGTTTGGTGTGCTGATCCTCGCCAGCTCGATCGGCTTCATTCTTGGCCGGATAAAACCCGGCTCGGTGGTCGACAACCTCAACGCGCGCATCCGTGCATGGTGGGTGATGGCCGCAGTGCTGCTGTTCTGCTTCGTGCTCGGCAAGATCGCCACGCTGGTGTTCTTCGGCCTGCTGTCGTTCTTTGCGCTGCGTGAATTCATCTCGCTGACACCGACGCGGCGCGGCGACCACCTGGCGCTATGCCTGTGCTTCTACATCGCCATCCCGCTGCAATACTGGCTGATCGGTATCGACTGGTACGGCCTGTTCGTCATGTGCATCCCGGTGTACGGATTCCTTGCCTTGCCAGCGGTATCGGCACTGTCCGGTGATACCGAGAACTTCCTGGAGCGCAACACCAAGATCCAGTGGGGTGTGATGCTCACCGTGTTCTGTCTCAGCCATGCGCCAGCACTGATGCTGCTGCGCATTCCTTGCTACGAGGGGCAGAACCTGATGTTGCTGTTCTACCTGTTGCTGGTGGTACAGCTGAGCGACGTGCTGCAGTACGTGTTCGGCAAGCTGTTCGGCAAACACCTGCTTGCGCCCTTGGTCAGCCCTTCGAAAACGGTTGAAGGTCTGGTTGGCGGTGGCCTGGCAGCGACCGCTGTTGGTGCCGCGCTGTACTGGATCACCCCGTTCTCACCGCTGCAATCGGCAGCCTTGTCGCTGCTGATCGTGATCTGCGGCTTCCTTGGTGGCTTGGCGTTGTCGGCGGTGAAACGCAGCCTCGGTGCCAAGGACTGGGGCGAGATGATCGAAGGCCATGGCGGCATCCTGGATCGTTTGGATTCGGTGGTGTTCTCGGCGCCGGTGTTCTTCCACGTGGTGCGCTACAACTTCCAGTAAGCCCTGTAGTGGGGGGGGGGGGGGGGGGGGGGGGGGGGGGGGGGGGGGCGCGGGGGCGGCCCGGGCGGAGGGCCCGGCGCGCGGACGGGGAGGCAGGCGGAGCCGGCCCACAGACGGGG
>NZ_JBRREI010000082.1:0-14968 GCF_056760195.1 Stenotrophomonas sp. STEN020 | reverse complement strand
GGCTCCCCCCCCGGGGGGGGCCCCCCCCCCCGGCGGCGGGGTGGTTGTTGGGCGGCGGCCGCCCGCCCGGGGCGGGCCCGCCCCCCCCCCCCCCCCCGGCCCCCCGCCCCCCCCCCCACTACACCGGCTTTGCTGGGGAAGTCTCTGCCGAGCATGGCTCGGCACTACACCTGATTTGCTGGGAAAGCCTCTGCCGAGCATGGCTCGGCACTACACCGGCTTTGCTGGGAAAGCCCCTGCCGAGCATGGCTCGGCACTACAGCGGCTTTGCTGGGAAAGCCTCTGCCGAGCATGGCTCGGCACTACACCTGATTTGCTGGTGCTGGGAAAGCCTCTGCCGAGCATGGCTCGGCACTACCGCTTGCCCCTTCTGCCTGCGGCGCCGGGGCTTTGGCGATCAATCTTCGAAATCGGTCTCTGCCGCCGGGGCTGCGTCGGCTACCGGGCGCGGGCTGCGCTTGGCGGTCTTGCTCACCACTTCGACGTAGAACTGGGTGTTGCCTGCGGCTACCAGCGCGTCGATTGCGCGGAACAGCTCGTCGTAGCCCACCGGCTTGGCCGAGGCTTCGTCCACGCCCAGCTTGCTGTCGAAACCCCAGGAATCGGCGCCGGCCGGCAGTGCCTTGCCGCGCTCACGCTTGGTGTACTTGCGGATGTCGTGCTTGCTGGCTTCCAGCAGGCGGTCGGGGTGCTTGCCTTCGATGGCGAGGCTATAGGTCTTCTTCACGGGAATCTCGTTGCTGCGCCAGCCCGGTTGGGCCGGCAGGGAATGGCACCATTATCGGTGCAAACGGCTTGACCGTGGTTCAACCGCGACGGGCGACCAGCAGCCAGTTGTTGAATGGGGTGTTGCCGTACAGCGGGGTGAGGCTGACGATCAGCCCAGCCTGCTGCAAATGGGCACGTACAGCGTCCACATCCAGGTAGTCGCGCGGGCGCGAGCGCATCCAGCCAATCAGGTTGGCGGCACGGTCGGCCACCCGTGAGACGCCGCTGCGGCGGCTGCCGTCAGCCACGGTCATGCGGATCACCAACCGTGCATCGGCGCTCAACATCGCCGCCGCACGCTGCAGCAGCCCGGGCTGGGCGGCGGCAGGCAGGTATTGCAGCACGTCGAGAATGGCGACGCTGCCCTGATGGGTCGGCAACGTTGCCAGCAGATCAATCGGGGCGAAGCTGGCGTCGTTCAGCTTGCTCCGGCCGCCTGCGGTTGTGGCGCGTTGGATCTTGGAGGCGTCACTGTCCAGGCCCAGATAGGTCATGTGCTGCCCGTCATGACGCAGCGCATGGGCCAGCAGGCCCAGCCCGCAGCCCATGTCGAGCAGTGGTGCGCTGCTGCCGCGCAGCACGTCGAGCACGCCCGGGTAGAGCGGGTCGCTGCGCAGCTTCAGCAGGGCGTAGTAATAGTCGCCGCGATGGCCCCAGAACCGCCGTGGCGCGAAGGCTTGGGCAATCATGCGCGCGCGTTCGCCGGCCATGGCCGGAGTGGCTTGCGGGCGGTTCAAGCGGCCGATGCTGGCTTGAGCAGCTCGGCTGCGACCGGCAGCGCCAGTTGCGCCCAGCGCCCGTACATGGCGGCAGAAGGATGCAGGCCATCATCGGCCAGCATCTCAACCGTTTCACCACCGTCGCGACTGGTCGGGGTGATGTCAACGAAGGCTACGCCGTAGTCGCCGCAGCAGGCGTGTGCGGCGGCGTTGAAATCGTCGATCTCGCGGGCAACCTGGGCCGCATCGCGGCCGTTCTGCTGCGCGAACGGGGTGAAGCCCCAGTCCGGCGTGGACAGCACCAGCACTCGACGCGGGTCTTCGCCAGCCAGCGCGATCGCGCGCTGCAACAGCTGCTCGAACTGCTGCCGGTATTCGGCCAGCGGCCGCCCGCGGTATTGGTTGTTGACCCCGATCAGCAGGCTGACCAGCGCGTACGGCCCTTGCGGGGCCTCGGCGTCGATGGCGGCAGCCAGCTCGTCGGTGGTCCAGCCGGTGGTGGCGATGACCTGTGGGTCGTCCAGCACGATGCCTTGTGCGCGTAGCGCGGCGGCGAGCTGGAACGGCCAGGTACCGGCTTGGGGCACGCCTTCACCGATGGTGTAGGAGTCGCCCAGCGCCAGGTATGACGTGGAAGTGGCTGCGGTTTCGCTGATCAAGACCAATCAGCCCACCGCGCTGCGCGGCTTGAGCTGCACGACCTTGGTGACCGCCTCGGCGCGACGGCTGAGCAGCTTGTCGATGCGACCGAAGACCTCGCGCATCACGCTGGCCTCGGGCAACAAGGTCACGCGGAAGTGGTTGCGGTAGGGCACGTTGAAGCTGGAACCCGGCACCACCAGCACGCCTTCTTCTTCCATCAGCTGCAGGGCGAAGTCGTGGTCGTCGAAGCCTTGTGCGGCCGGGCCGACAACTGCCGGGAACGCGTACAGCGCGCCAGACGGCACCACCAGCGACAGATGCTCGCTGGCCTCACAGGCCTCGATCACCGCGCGGCGGGTTTCGTACAGACGTCCGCCGGGGCTGCACAGTTCAGAGATCGTATCCGGGCCGTTGACCGCGGCTTCGATGGCGTACTGGCCGGGCACGTTGGCACACAGGCGCAGGGCACTGAGCAGGTCGAGTGCGGCACGGAATTCGCCCAGCTGCTCGCCGGCACCGGACAGCAGCATCCAGCCCACGCGCCAACCACAGGCGCGATGCACCTTGCTCAGGCCGCTGAAGGTCAGGCAGGGATGATCGCCGGCCAGCGGTGCGACCGGCTGGAACTGCGTGCCGTCGTACAGGATCTGGTCGTAGATTTCGTCCACCAGCAGCAACAGATTGTGCTTGCGGGCAATGGCGACGATTTTTTCCAGCAGCTCGCGCGGGTAGCTGGCGCCGACTGGGTTGTTCGGGTTGATCAGCACGATGGCGCGGGTACGCGAGGACACCAGCGCTTCCATCTCCACCGGATCGGGCAGGAAGCCGTTTTCCGGACGGCAGCGGTAATACACCGGGCGGCCGTCGTTGAGGATGGTGGCGGCCGACCACAGCGGGTAATCCGGCGAGGGCACCAGCACTTCATCGCCCGGGTTGAGCAGGGCGCGCAGTGACAGGTCGATCAGCTCGGATACGCCGTTGCCCAGGAACACTCGGTCAGCGACGGCATCGGGGGCACCACGACGCGCGTAGGCGGCGGCGATAGCTTCACGTGCTACCGGCAGACCCTGCTGATGGGTGTAGGGATCCGTGCGGCCCATGTCATCGGCGATGGCGTGCTGCAGATGTGCAGGCGCACGGAACCCGAATGCACCGGGATTGCCGATATTGAGCTTGATGAGTTTGCGGCCCTGGGCCTCCAACTCCCGCGCTCGTCGGGCCAGTTCACCACGGATTTCGTAGCGGACTTCCGACAGACGTTCACGGGTGGCTAGCGGTTTGACAGGGCTTGACATTTTCTCAGGGCCATCAAGGGCATGGATTCTGCATGGTAGCCGAATTGTTGCGTTGCGGGGCGCGGGTTTGCGGGCCGGAAGCAGGGGGCGGGACTCGGGATTGGTTGCAGGTAAAAACAACTGACGGAGCAAGGGCGAAGGCACCCCCCCCCCCCCCCCCCCCCTGCGGGGGCTAATTGGGGGTGCCCCAACCCTTCCCCCCCTTTTGTCTCCCGCGGATTGGGGTTGGGCCGGGGAGGGGTGCTTTGGCTTTGGCTTTGGCTTTTGCTCATGTCCAGACCCAGGCTCAACTGAACCGCCATTCCCGGTGCCAAGCCCCACCCCGGTAGAATCCCCGAATGACTGATTCCATCGACTTCGATTCGCTGCGCCATATCGGCTGGCCCTGGCCCGGTGCTCCCGAGGACTCGCAATGGCAGGAGGCCTTTGCCGCCCACCCGCAGGCCCGTCCGGGGCGGGTGATCGAGCAGCACCGTTCCGGCTACGTGGTCGCCGATGCGCCCGACAACAGCCTCAAGACCGAGTCGCCGCCGGAATGGCAGCGCCCGCGCTTCCCCAGCCATGAGCGGGCAGCGGTAGGTGACTGGGTGTTGCTGGATGGCAAGCGCATCGTCGCACTGCTGCCACGGCATACCTCGATCAAGCGTGGTGCTGCCGGCGAGCACTATCACCAGCAGGTGATCGCGGCCAACATCGATACGGTGTTCATCGTCTGTGGCTTGGACGCTGACTTCAACCCGCGCCGCATCGAGCGCTACCTGCTGCTGGTTGGCGGCGGTGGTGCGTCACCGGTGGTGGTGCTGACCAAGGCCGACCAGACCGAGTACAGCGAAGACGCGTTGGCGGTGCTGGAAGACCTGGCCGCGCAGCAGATTCCGCTGCTGGCGATCAACGGCAAGGACCCGGAAAGCGTCTCCGCCCTGCTGCCGTGGTTGGGCCCGGGCAATACCGTGGTGCTGGTGGGTTCCTCTGGTGCCGGCAAATCCACCTTGACCAACACGCTGTTGGGCGAGGACCGGATGAAGACCAACGAAGTTCGCAGCAATGATTCGCGTGGTCGCCACACCACCACCCATCGCGCGCTGATGCCGCTGCCCTACGGTGCCTGCCTGATCGATACGCCCGGCATGCGCGAGCTCAAGCCGACCGGCGAGGAAACCCTGGCTGAAGGTGGCTTCGCCGACATCGAAGAGCTGACCACGCAATGCAAGTTCCGCGATTGCTCGCACCACAGCGAACCGGGTTGCGCGGTGCAGGAGGCCATCGAGCGCGGTGACGTCGACGAAAGCCGGCTGGAGAGCTACCTCAAGCTGCGCGAGGAAGTGGCGCAGGCCGCAGCCAAACTTGCCCAGCGTCAGGCCGAGCAGGCGACCGAGCGCAAGCATAGCGGGCGCGGTGCGCAGTGGCGGCCGATCAACAAGGGCAAACGGCGCTGAAGTCGGCGTTTGTCTGCTTTTGCTCCCTCCCTTTCGCGTAGCGAAGGGGGTGAAGAAGGCCCGCTTGCGCGCCACTGGCGCGCGGCCTGATGAACGACCGAAGGCTATGCCTTCGGGCCGGACGGGCTGGGGAGGGGTAAGCTGTTCGCGCGTTGATGCAATCGTGGCTTCGCGGCTTATGGCCAGAGGCCACCCAGCGACGCTCCTACAAAGAGCGCGATCACTGCGCGTAACTACGTGATTTGAAAGAGGCAGGCATGGACACGGTTGAGACCCACAACGATCCAGCCATCAGCCATCACGCGGCGCTGGATGCGCGGATGGTGGCGGCGGTCAAAGGCATCCGTCTGCTGAGCCTGACCAGTTGGCCAGCCAACACGCAGGCACCGTTCCTGGAAAGCGTGGCGCGCGGCAACCCGCTGCTGCCGCAGGTGGACTACCCCAAGCTCGACTTCAGTGAAACGCGGCGCGAACTGGCGGCGGTGATGGACGCGGTGGATGCGAGCCATCCGCTGGGCTGCTACATCCAGGATTCGGCGCGCAGCTGGGACCTGGCCGCCAGTTTGTTGGAAGGCCTGGGCACGCGCGCGGTGGATGACTATTCCACCCAGCTGTTCGGCGTACCCGAGCAGCCGATGCCGGGCAATGGCCCGACCACGCGCGATGCGGCGCGGCACTTCATCCAGATCGCGCAGGAACTGGACCACGAGTTGCTGGCACCGGAAGAACAGGTACCGGTATCGGCCACGGCCTTGCAGTTGATGCTGCAGAGCGACCTGGATGAATTCTTCGCCGGGCGCATGATCAGCGTGGAGCTGGACCCGGAACTGATTGCCAAGGCTGCCGCCGGTGCAACCCGCATCCGCTTGCGCACCCGCGCCACTTTCAGCGCCTATGACCGCGCCCAGCTCTACCACCATGAGGCACTGGTGCATTCGCTGACTGCGCTCAATGGCCGCGATCAGCTGGTTTTGCCCAGCCTGGCGCTGTCTTCGCCGCGTATCACCGCGACCCAGGAAGGCCTGGCTACGTTTGCCGAGCAGATCACCGGCAGCATCGACATCCAGCGGCTCAAGCGCATCAGCCTGCGTATCGAGGCAATTGCGATGGCGCGCGATGGCGCCGATTTCATCGAGGTCTTCAATTACTTCCGTGGCGCCGGGCAGACTGCCGAGGAAAGTTTCTCCTCCGCACAACGCGTGTTCCGTGGCGTTCCCACCAGTGGCGGCGCGGCTTTCACCAAGGACACCGTCTACCTGCGCGGGCTGGTGTCGGTGCACACGTTCTTCCGGCAGATGCTGCGCGATGAGCAGCTGCAGACCTGTCGCTGGCTGTTTGCCGGCAAGATGACGCTGGAAGATGCACAGACGCTGACGCCGCTGTTCGATGCCGGGGTGCTGGCGCCGCCGCGCTGGTTACCGCAGTGGATCAATCGCGCCAATGGCCTTGCCGGCGCATTGGCGTTCTCGCTGTTCGCCAACCGTATCCGCATGGACCAGATCAGCGAAACCTGAGCTGACTCAGGGCGTGCCCAGCAACTGCTGCACTGCGCGTTCGCCACTGCCCATCGCCAGCGTCCAGCCGAGCATGCCATGGCCGATGTTGCAGGCCAGACCATCGCCGAGGTTCTTGATGATCGGTGAGGTCCACGGCGTGACTGGACGCAGGCCGGCCCAGCTGCTTTCGATGTGCTCGTAGTCGGCTGCCTCGGGCAGCGAGGCACGTGCTTGTGCGATCAGTGTTGCCAGCCGCGCCGGTTCGGGCGCGGGATTCCAATCGTTGAGGTCGGCCAGGCCAGCGACGCGGATGCGTTCGCCAAGGCGGCAGAACACCAGCTTGCGCTTGGTGTCGGTGATGCTGACCTGTGGTGCATTGGCGCCCAATGGTGCAGTGAAGGAATAGCCCTTGATTGCCATCACTGGTATGCGCAGGCGCAAAGATTTGAGCAGGGCAGGGCTGTCGATGCCGGCGCAAACCACCACACGTTGTGCCTGCAGTTTGCGGCCGTCGCGGGCCTGCAACTGCCAGCGGCCATCAGCACGACGGAGTGACTGCGTATCGAAGCCGAACAGTGCCTGCACGCCGTATTGCTGCTGCAGGATCTGCAGTAGACCTTGGCTGAAGCGGTAGGGATCGCCGGCTTCTTCCTCGGGTGAGTAAACGCCACCAGCCAACCAAGGCGCGCCGCTGAGCGCAGGTTCGATGGCGGTGGCCTCAGCCGCGTTGACCAAGCGTTGCTGCACGCCGTAACCGCGCTTGAGCGCAATCATCGCCGCGGCTCCCTGCACGCCCTCGGCGGACGGGTACAGGTGCAGCTTGCCGGAGACCTCGTGGTCGAAATCGATGGGGTGCTGTTGCAGCAAAGCCCGCATGGCTTGCCGCGATTCCAGTGCAAGTTCCAGCGTGGCCAAGGTATTGCGCTGGAGGGCTGCCGTGTTGGCCTGGCGCAGGAAGGCCAGACCCCAGCGCAGGAAATCCGGATCAGCCGACCAGCGTGTGCGGAAAGGCCCGTTGCGGCCGAAGGCCATTTCCGGCAGCTGTGCCCAGGTCGCTGGGCCGGCCATCGCGTCGGTATAGGCGTAGCTGAGCTGTGCGCCGTTGGCGAACGAAGTGCCCAGTGCCGGGCCGGCATTGCGATCCAGCAGCAGCACCGAACAGCCGCGCTTTGCCGCAGCATAGGCGGTGGCCAGGCCCACCACGCCAGCGCCGATGACGATCAGGTCAGGGCGGGAAGAAGGGGTGGGGACTGCGTTGGATGTCATCAGCGGAGCGGTGCTACAGGACGAGTAGGGCCCCATTGTCGCGCCAACCCGTGCACAAGGCACGGGTATGGCGCACGGAACCGGCGGCTTAGTGCGGCCAGAAGTTCAGGAAGCCGGTGATGATCAGCGCATTGATGAAGTCGATGAAGAATGCGCCCACCAGCGGCGCCACCAGGAAGGCGCGCGGCGCCGGCCCGTAGCGCTGTGCCAGCCGCCGCATTACTGCCATGGCGTTGGCGGTGGTGCCGAGCATGAAACCGATGAAGCCGCCGCCCATTACCGCAGCGTCGTAGTCACGGCCCATCAACCAGTAGATCGGCACCGCGAACAGCGCCACCACCGACACCTGGATGATCAGGTTGACCAGCAGCGGCAGGCCCATACCCGCCAATTCCCAAAGCTTCAGATCCATCAGTGCGATGGCCAGGAACAAGGCCAGGCTGATATTGCCGATCAGGTCGGTGGTGGGTACCGACAGTTTGATCCAGCCGGTGTAGTCATCGATGTTGCGGATCACCGCGCCAACCAGCATCGCGCCGATATAGGTTGGCAGGGTCAGACCCATGCCTTCGAAGCCCTTGCCCACCCACACGCCCAGCCACATCGCCATCAGCAGCACGACGATGCTCTTGAGCGCGTCGAACTCACGCGCCGACTCGCTGGGGTAGCGCACGGTGACTGCTTCGTCCTCACCGAGCTGCGCGCCGGTGGCCTTCTGGCTGGGATGTTTCACCTTGAAGCGCTGCATCAGCACGGTGATCACCGGGCCGCCAACCAGGCCGCCGCAGATGATGCCGGCCATGGCCGCCGTCACCGCCAGGCTTTCCGCGCCGACCAGACCGGCCTGCTCGAAATGCCCGGCAAAGGCCAGGCCGGTGGCCGGGCCGCCGGTCAGCGTGGCCGAGCCGGCCAGCACGCCGAACATCGGGTTCAGGCCGAACATCTTGGCCACACTGATGCCGATCAGGTTCTGCAGCACCGCGAAGATGCTGCCGATCAGCAGGAACAACATCACCTGCTTGCCGCTGACCCGCAGCAAGCGCAGGCTGGCGTTGATGCCCAGGGTGGTGAAGAACGCCACCATCAGTGGAGTCTTGAGGGTGGTGTCGAGTGTGAACAGGGTGGTCTGCTGACCATGCGCCCACCATACGGCCAATGCCACCAGCAGGCCGCCAACCACCGGTTCAGGCAGGTTGTAGCGGCGGAAAAACGGGATGGCACGGCACAATGCGTAGCCGGCGAACAGGGTCAAGCCCGCGAAGGCGACCGTCTGTACGGCGTCAAGTTGAATCATAGGGAGGGGGACCTTACACCAGCGAAGGGCGAACTTTGTCGTTCCTTACGCACAATAGCAACCGGGCCTATTGGCACTGGTTGGGCATAAAGGTCAGATCGGAGCCATGGACAGGTGTAGTGCCGAGCCATGCTCGGCAGGGGCTTTCCCAGCAATCCAGATGTAGTGCCGAGCCATGCTCGGCAGAGGCATTACCGGTACAGCTTCAGCCGAGCATGGCTCGGCTCTACAGCGAAGCGTGCCCCAGCCGGACGTTGCAGGCGCATCAGTCGCGCTGCGGGCGCTTGTAGGCCACGCAATCCACTTCTACCTTGCAGTCCACCACCATGCGGCTTTCGACGCAGGCGCGGGCTGGTGGGTTTTCGCCGAAGTAGTGCTTGAACACGCCATTGAAGGCGTAGAAATCACGGGCATCGTCCAGCCACACGCCGCAGCGCACGACATGCTCGGGGCCATAGCCGGCTTCGGCAAGGATCTCCAGCACGTTGCCGATGACAACGTGCGACTGCTCGGTTACGGTGCCGGCGACCAGTTCGCCGTTGCGCATCGGTACCTGCCCGGACACGAACAGCCAGCCGTCGGCTTCGACTGCGCGCGAGAACGGCATGTGCTGCTTGCCTTGGCCAACGCCGCCTTCGGCGCCATAGCGTTTGATGTCACTCATCGGTATTCCTTATATGGGTACAGCGGTTGCAACTCAGGCTGCCGGGGCAGCCTCGGGGCAGACAAAGCGGCCGGCGCGGGCAACGACCTGCTTGCCGTCGTAGCTCAGGCAGCCGTTCACCCAGACCGCGCTGATGCCTTCGGCAGCGCGGATCGGGTCGTGGAAACTTGCGGTGTCGCGCACCCGCGCCGGGTCGAACAACACCAGGTCGGCGTACCAGCCAGCGCGGATGAAACCGCGCGCTCCCATCGCGAAGCGCGACGCCGGTAGACCGGTCATCTTGTGCACGGCGGTGTGCAGCGGGAACAGCTGCTCATCGCGGGCGTAGTGGCCAAGCACGCGCGGGAAGGTGCCCCATAGCCGCGGATGTGGGCGCGGATCGCGCGGCAAGCCATCCGAGCCGATCATGGTCAGCGGATGGACGAGGATCTGGCGTACATCTGCCTCGTTCATGCCATGGTAGACCGCACCGGCTGGTTGCAGGCGGATCGCGGCATCCATCAGTGACACATTCCAGTCGGCGGCGATTGCGGCCAGCAGGCGACCGCCCTGGCCGGGTTCGGGCTCGGACCAGGTGATCAGGATGTCGAAGGCGTCGGTGACCTGTTTCAGGTCCAGCGTCGAGGCGCTGGCAGCGTACGGATAGCAGTCGCAGGCGACATCCTGGGTGGCCGAAGCGGCGTGCAGGCTGGCCAGCACTTCGCCACTGCGTCCCCAGTTGTCGATGCCGGCACACTTCAGGTGCGAGACGCGCACCGCGGCCTGCGGTGCACGTGCGGCGTTGAAGGCTTCCTCCATTGCATCGAGGATGCCGCCGAATTCGTCGCGCAGGTGGGTGGCATACAGCCCGTCGCGCGGCAGCTCAGCTGCCAGCGCATCCACTTCTGACGATGGCGCGCTGAAGGCCGAGGCATAGGCCAGGCCGCTGCTCAGGCCGAGTGCGCCTTGGGCGAGGCTGTCACGCAGCTGCGTGCGCATCGCGTTGATCTCGTCGTCGCTGGCGGCACGGTCGAGCCGGTCCATGTGGTTCTGGCGCAGCGCGGTATGGCCGACCAGCGCTGCGACGTTCACGGCCGGGCCGGCGAGGTCCACGGCTTTGCGGTAGCTGGCGAAATCCGCATAGCGGAAATCCTCGGCATCGCCGAGCAGGTTCATCGGGTCCGGCACCTGATCGCGGATATGCACCGGACTGGCACTGATGCCGCAGTTGCCGACGACCACGGTGGTCACGCCCTGCGACAGCTTGCTGAGCATGTCCGGATTGCGGATTACTTCCAGGTCGTCATGGGTATGCACATCGATGAAGCCCGGCGCCAGGGCCAGGCCCTGCGCGTCGATCACATTGGCCGCCGCCGCGTCGCCAAGCTGGCCAACCGCGACGATGCGCCCGGCATTGATGGCCACATCACCCTGCACGCCAGCCTGGTCGCTGCCATCGAAGATCAGGGCATTGCGTATCAAAAAATCATGCATGGATCAGTCACCCAACGGCAGACGTGAATCACCGCCGCGATGGCGGTCCAGTGCCAGCTTGATGCGGCGCAGGTGCTCGTGGTTGGCGTTGGCATCGCTGAGGGCGGTGGTGGTGGCGAGCACGTCGATCGCCAGCATCATCGCGTAGCGCGAAGCGGAGGGTTTGAACACGAAATCCGTTTCCTCGATCTGGATCGGCAGCAGCCAGTCGCTGCGTTCGGCCAGGGCGGTGTTGGCCTGGGTGATGGCGCCGATGCGGGCGCCGTAGGTTCGGGCGATATCGGCGGCGGAGACGATTTCCGGGGTGATGCCGCTGACCGACAACACCAGCACCAGATCTTCCGGGCCGAGCGTGGCGCCGATGATCTTCATCATCAGCGCATCGCTGCAGGCCGAGACCGGGCGACCGAACCGCACCAAGCGGCTCTGCAGTTCCTGCGCGAATACCGTGGAGCAGCCGCCCAGGCCGAAGATGTGGATCATCCGCGCCTTGCACAGCGCATCGGCAAGGCCTTGCACCACGTCTTCTTTCAGGTTGGCGATGTTGTGGCGCAGGCTTTCCTGGATGTCATCGCAGATCTGTGCGTACAGCGCGGATACCGGCGGTGCGTTCTGCTGCTCCAGGAAGCGCTTGCCGACCGCACTTGCCGAGGCCAGGCGTGCACGCAGTTCGCGCACATGCTCGCAACCCAGCGCCTTGGCGAAGCGCGAGATGGCGGCGGCGCTTACTTCGGCGCGTTCGGCCAACTCGCTGACCCCGTACTGCGCGGCGGCATCCACGTCGGCGAGGATGGCTGCAGCAATGCGCGCTTCCACCGGGCTGAACTCATGCTGGCGCTGGCGCAGCTCATAGACGATATCGAACGTATTCTGCGACATGTTCAAAGCACCATGGACAGGGCCATCACCAAGGACAGGGCGATGACGGAAATAAGGGTTTCGAGCACCGTCCAGGTCTTGAAGGTCTGGGCGACAGTCATGTTGAAGTATTCCTTCACCAGCCAGAAGCCACCGTCATTGACATGTGACAGCACCACCGAGCCGGCACCGGTAGCCAGCACCAGCAATTCGGGGTGGGCGTAGCCCATCGCGGCGGCGATTGGCGCGACGATGCCCGAGGCGGTGGTCATCGCCACGGTTGCCGAGCCGGTGGCGATGCGCATCAAGGCGGCCATGGTCCAGCCCATCAGCAGCGGCGACAGCTCGAAGCGCTGCGACAGGCCGATGATTTCCGCGGCCACGCCGGTGTGCACGAGGATGCCGTTGAGGCCGCCACCGGCGCCCACCAGCAAGGTGATCGCCGCCGTGGGTGCCAGGCATTCCTGGGTGAATTTGAGGATCTGCTCACGGCTGAAGCCACGCAGCAGGCCCAAGGTGATGAAGCTCATCAAGGTCGCCAGCAGCAGCGCCACCACCGAGTGGCCGATGAAGCGCAGGCCATGGTTGAGCGTCGAGCCGGGTGTTGCGATCTGGTCGGCCCAGCCGCCGAGCAGCATCAGCACTACCGGCAGCAACAAGGTGGCCAGGGTGATGCCGAAGCTGGGCAGCTGCTCGTCGGGAATACGGCCATGGCCTTCGTCCAGCAGCGCCGCTTCCATCGGGTTGTGCGCGGGCAGCTTGACCCGTGGCGCGACGAACTTGGCGAATATCGGGCCGGCGACGGCAGCGGTCGGCAAGCCGATCAACAGCGAATAGAACACGGTACGACCGACATCGGCGCCATAGGCATTCACCGCCAGCATCGCCGCCGGATGTGGCGGCACCAGGCCGTGCACCACCGACAAGCCGGCTACCATCGGCAGGCCGACCAGCAGCAGCGGTACGCCGGTGCGACGGGCGACGTTGAGCACGATCGGGATCAGCAGCACGAAGCCGACTTCAAAGAAGATCGGCAAGCCCACGCAGAAGGCGATCAGCATCATCGCCCAGTGCACATTCTTGACGCCGAAACGGGCGATCAAGGTACGCGCGATGCGCTCGGCGCCGCCGGATTCGGCCATCATCTTGCCGAGCATGGTGCCCAGCGCGACGATCAGAGCGATATGCCCCAGCGTCTTGCCGACGCCTTGTTCATAGGCCGGCAGGATCTCCGGCGCCGGCATGCCGGCAAACAGCGCCAAGCCTACCGATACCAGGGTGACGCTGATAAAGGGATTGAGTCGGAAGCGGGCGATCAGCACGATCAGTGCAAGGATCGACAATGCGGCGTAGATCAACAGCAGATTACCGTCGGTCATGCGTACAGGCTCGGTGGAAGCGGTTAGAACTGCGTGGAAACAGCGCCGACAACGCGGTGTGCGTCATCCACCACCAGCAGGTGGCGCCATTTGTCGAAGGTCAGGCAGGGGTGGGAAATGTCGAAACAGAGCATGTCGCCCACCTGCAGTGCATCGTCGGGCTGCAGTTCGAGGAAGGCGTGCTGGTCCATCATCGCGGTGACCTTCCAATGCGCGGCGGCAGCGCTCGGCGCTGCATCGCCGGGGCGATAGTGCAGCGCAGGCACCGGCAAGCCGGCATCGAAGGCAGCATCGCGCTTGCCCAGCGCGATGATTGCCTTGCTCGGTTCTGGGCGTGATTGCACATAGGCCCACAGCCGCAATGCCGGCTGCAGGCTGCTGCCCATCTCACGCGCAACTGGATTGCTGGCATGGATGCGCTCGGCGGCCTGCCGGTAGATGCCGACGTCGTGGCTGAGATAGCAGCCCGGGCGCAGCACGATCTGTGCATCCGCATCGTTGGCAAGCACGGAGAATTCTTCGGCCACCACGTCGAACCAGGCCGAACCGGCGCCGCTGAGGATGGCCGGCAACTGGCGGAAGCCGCCGTTGGCGCGGATCGCCTGCCACTGCGCTAGGCTGCGCCGCAGCATGGCGCGCACGCCGGGCTCATCTCCAGCGACGCCTTCGTAGACTTCAACGCCGACCAGTGCGACCGCATCCGGCCAGCGCGCAATTTCGTCCAGCACGGCCTGCGCCTGGGCGTCATCGCGCACGCCGGTACGGCCGCCAGCCAGGCCAATCTCCAGCAAAACCTTGATCTGCTGCCCGCGCGCGCTGAAGTAGCTGCCCAGCGCAGCCACATTGGCGGCCGAGTCCACCACGCAGGCGAACCAAAAGCCGGGATCGCGCTGCTGCAGTGAGGCAATCAGCTCGAAGTTGCCCTTGCCGACCAGCTGGTTGGCAAGCAGCACGCGCTGCACGCCCTCGGCATGGGCGGCAACGGTCTGTGGCGCGGTGGCCAAGGTGATGCCCCAGGCACCGGCATCAAGCTGCATGCGGAACAGGGCCGGGCTCATGGTGGTCTTGCCGTGCGGCGCCAGCTGGCAGCCATAGGCCTGCGCAAACTGACGCATCCACTGCAGGTTGTGCTGCAGCGCCGAGGCGCTGAGCACGGCGGCGGGCAGGCTCAGCTGCTCCGCAAGAATTGATGGCGCGGCTGCGGCAATCGATGCCGGGGTCCAGCGGCCACCACTGGGGAGCCCCTTGCCGACTAGAACTGCTTCGGAATGAAAGTAATTTTCCTGCACGAATCCTGCCTCTTGCCGTGGTCACCCGGGATTATGGGTGGCTATTGGGGCGAAAGGTGGAGAATACGTGAAAATTATTTTCTTGTAAGCATGGTGCCTGTCAGGCTGAGCTGGGGTTTGGGCGAAGGAGTTTGGAAGGGCGGCTGGACACGCCTGGCGAGTGCGCCGGTGTGGCGCAGTATCTGCCCGCGCAGTTCATCACGGCACCGGCTGTCGGTCCAGTCCAGTCGGCTACCCCGCAACAGATCGGAGTGCTGCCAGCGCTCTGAAGATGCAACGTAGTGGCGCGCCCAGCGCCGGCGGGGGGGGGGCGGCGAAGCCCCCCCCCCGCCCGGGGCGGGGGGGGGGGGGTGGGGGGGGGGGGGGGGGGGGGGGGGGGGGGGGGGGGG
>NZ_JBRREI010000081.1:0-15127 GCF_056760195.1 Stenotrophomonas sp. STEN020 | reverse complement strand
CCTTCGCCTTAGCTTTGGCTCTGGCTTTGGCTTTGGTTTTGGTTTTGGTTTTGGTTTGCGCTTGACGCCCCTCTCCCGCCTGCGGGAGAGGGGTTGGGGTGAGGGCAAGCTCTTGCTCTGCTTCATGTAACACCACTGCAACCAAACTGCAGCAAAGTGCGCCTCAACCGGCACCGGCCGGAAGGACCTTGAGAATGAAAACCCGCCTGCTGCTCGCCGCAATGCTGTTGTCGACAACCCCGCTGGCCTGGAGCCAGCAGCGCGACTACCTGCCACTTGAGCAGCGCCTGAGCGCCGAGCAACTTCAGCAGGTCGGTTTGAGCACGCAGCAGCTGCAACTGCTCAACCGCATGCTTAGCGAAACCACCCCGGTGGTCGCAGCAAGCCCGCAGCAGCCCACACCGGCACCCATGCAGATCGGCCTGGAAGAAGGGCCAGTGCATAGCAGCGTGCAGGGAACGGTCGAGGGCTGGGAACCTGGCACGGTATTCGTGCTGGCCAATGGCCAGCAATGGAAGGTGCTCAAAGGCCAGATGCGCCTGCGCACTACCTTGCAGTCACCGGAAATCGAAGTGATTCCCGGCATCGCCGGGCGCTGGTTTCTGCAGGTCGACGAAGACCTGCCGAAGGCGCGGGTTTACCGGATTCTGTAAGCGTCAGGCCGCGTGGCTTTTGCAGGAGCGGCGTCAGCCGCGAAGCCACAAACCTCTTCGAAGCAGCAGTCAACGCCATATCGGCCGAAGAGAATCTCCGGCGCGCATGCATTGTCAGCTTCGCGGCTTACGCCGCTCCCACAAGGAAGCGGTCTCAGCGTCTTACGCCGGGCGTACGCGCTGGGTCAGGCCCTTGAGGAAGTTGCGCAGGGCCTGGTCCCCGCATTCGCGGTAGTTCTTGTGGTCCGGCTGGCGGAACAGTGCCGACAGCTCCGGCTTGGACATCGGGAAGCCAGCGGCCTCGAAGATCGTGTGCATGTCCACGTCCTTCAGCTCGAAGGCCACGCGCAGCTTCTTCAACACGATGTTGTTGGTGATGCGCTTTTCCGGCGGACGCTGCGGCTGCGATTCGTCGCGGCCACGGTAGTGGTAGATCAGGCCGTCCAGGAAGCGCGCCAACACCTCGTCCGGGCAGGCTTCAAACAACGGCTCGTCGTCCTTGCGCAGGAAATCGTGCACCTGTGCCGCATCCACTTCAAAGTTGGAATCGGCCAGGTGAATGGTGTCCACCACCATGCTGTCGCTGAGGTCGAGCATGTAGCGGATGCTGCGCAGTACGTCGTTGTTGATCATTGCCACTCCGGAACCACCGCGGCGGAGATGCCGGCGGGGGCATAGTGTAACGCCGCACCGGCGGGGCCCCAGCCTACAATCGGGGCTGGTTCAGCAAAGTCCGCCCGTATGCACCCTCACGTCCCCGTTCCCGCGCCGTCCATCCGGGCCCGGTCTGCCGCGTTGTCGTTGGCTGGCCGGGAATGAATTCACGCGCGATCCTGCACCTGTGCCTGCATGTGGCAGTGCCGGCCTTGCTGGCCTGGCTGTTCTGGCGGCCGCAGTTCGGCAAGGCCTGGATGTTGCTGCTGCTGGGCTGGGTGATCGATCTGGACCACCTGCTGGCCGACCCGATCTACGCCCCCGGCCGCTGCAGCATCGGCTTCCATCCGCTGCATACCACGCCGGCCATCGTGCTCTATGCGGGTTTGACCCTGCCCAAACGCACCCGCCTGTTCGGCATCGGCCTGCTGGTGCATATCGCGCTGGACGCGCTGGATTGCCTGTGGATGCACGCCGGCCGCTAAGCGGTGCGGGATGGGCTTACCAGCCGCCGAGAGTGGCGTGGTGCGGGCTTATCAGCCGCTGATAGGCAGCGTGTGGGCGGCTTACCAGCCGCCCCAGGGGCCGGGGCCGAAGCCCGGACCCGGGCCGTAGCCATAAGGGCCAGCGCCCTCGCTCTTGCTGAGGTGGATGTTCAGGTTCACCCGACGGCTCTCGCCCTCGTCGGTGTTGTAGTTTTTGCCCAGATTCAGGTCCACGGCCTGCCAATTGCTGTTGCCGTAGGCCTTGGAATAGCCGATGCCGGCGCTGACCGCGCCGTGTACCTGCAGCTTGTCGTCCATCACCTGGGCACCCGGACTGTCTTTCTTGGCCAGCCCGCGACCGCTGTGGTCGCCGTAATAGGTGCCTGGCGCGTCGCCCTTGTAGGTTTCGCCGAGGTAACGCAGCGGTGCCTGCGGCACGCTCAGATCCAGCCCGCCGGTCGCGCTGCCAGCATCATCCTGCGCCATGGCAACGGCGGGGGCCAACAGTAAGGCGGCGATCAGGGATGTGCGGATCATGTTGCAGGTGCTCCGGTACGGGGGCCGCACCGTGATGGTTTGGCAACTTGGACGCTACCAGAAAAGGCTTGAACGAAGGCTGTCAGAACCTGCTCAGGCGGTGGGATGGCCGGTATGCGGGGTGTGGATCAATGCCGAGATATCAAAGCCCTGCTGCTGTGCGTAAGCGATGTAGTGATCGCGGGTGGCGGCATCCATCTGCGGCAGGCGCGCCAGCAGCCACAGGTATTTGCGGTCGGGGCTGCCGACCAGGGCGGTGGTGTAGGTCGCGTCCAGCTGCATGATCCAGTAGTCGCCCTTGCTGAAGGGGATCCAGCGCAGGCCCTCGGGCAGGAAGCTGACCTCCAGCTTGCTGTTGCTGTCATCGATCGGCTTGGCCTGGCCGATGGCTTCCTCCAGCTTGTCGCCGCGCAGGCAGCGGTTCTGCACACGTACGCTGCCATCCTCGTTGAGCGAGTAGTGGGCGGTGACGTCGGTGGCGTCTGCGGGCTCGAAGCGGATCGGCAGGCGGGCTACTTCGTACCAGATGCCCAGGTAGCGCTGCAGGTCTACGTTCGGGACGGTGGCAAGGGGAGGGTGTTGACTCATGGATGACCTCATCGGCGTTCGCGCAGATTGCTGCGCCGGGAGTGCAGCTATAGGGCAGCACTGGTTAAGTGGTTGTGCCCGGGAGGTTGTTTCGCCGTTGTCGGCACTCCTGCATTCAGATACGGCAGGTTCTTCGCGCCGGGCAAACATGGCTGCGCTAGGCTGCTGCCATCCGTAGACGGGAGTCCGCCATGTTTGTCGTGATCCTGCTCAAAGGGCAGAACCGCTATGCGCGCGAGCGTTGGGAACAGGTGCCTGAGGTAGTCGAGTACGAAGGGCATGGCTTCTCGTTGCGGGCAGGGCCCCGCCAGCCGCTGCCGACCCACCAGCAGTGGGAGCAGGTGGCGGTGTATGCCCCGGATGAGCTCACCGAGGAAGAGTTCCAGGAAATCTACGAGCTCAACCGCAGCCATATCGCCGAGTTGGCGCTCAAGTACTGAGATGCCGGCGCTGTTTCGCAGGATGTTGGCGCGCGCTGACATATAGTTCGCGCAGGCGCGGTGGTCCGCGCGATCCGGTGTCTGCCCTTGCTTGCTCAACGTTTTTCACGCCCGCTGCGCGCATTGTTGTTGGTTGTTCTGGTGGCCTTGGGTGGTCTGGGCGCCAGTGGCGCGGCCTGGGCGGCGCCGGATGGTATTGCCGCCGATCAGAGCCCGCAGGCGCGTATCGAGCAGGCCTCGCGCACGGTCGCGGCGGTCAAGCGTGCGGTCAACGATGCCGATGCACCGGAAACCCTGAAAACCCTGGCCGAACGCGCCAGCCAGGCGCAACGCGAGGCCGAGGCCAGCGTCGCCGCGCTGCAGCCGCAGCTAACCCAGCTCGATGCCCGCATCGAACAGCTTGGGCCGGCGCCCGAGGGCGGCGAAGACGCCGGTAT
This sequence comes from Stenotrophomonas sp. STEN020, assembly GCF_056760195.1. Taxonomy (NCBI): domain Bacteria; kingdom Pseudomonadati; phylum Pseudomonadota; class Gammaproteobacteria; order Lysobacterales; family Lysobacteraceae; genus Stenotrophomonas; species Stenotrophomonas sp. STEN020. The sequence continues at coordinate 11,333 of NZ_JBRREI010000081.1, read as the reverse complement.
CGCCCGCCAGCGCAAGCTGCTGGACCAGCAGCGCAGTCAGATCGATGCCGACATCAAGCGCGGCAAGTTGCTGGCCGAGGACGCCAAGCAGGCCAGCGAGTCCATCGAGAAGATGCGCGCCCAGCAATTCGGCGAGCAACTGGGTCGCAAGGTTGCCTCCCCGTTGTCGCCGGCACTGTGGCGCGAGTTTGGTGAGCACGTGCCAGACGATTTCGCGCGCTTCCAGTCGTTGTACCGGCAGGCCAGCAGTGCGTTGCTGAAAGCGGCCGACAAGCAGGGCTGGGGCATGCCGCTGCTGGGTGCCTCGCTGGCCTTGTTGCTGCTGTTCCCGCTGCGCATCTGGTTGCGCCACCTTGGCCGTCGTTATGCGGCGTCCGAGCGCGCCCCGGATGGCCGCCTGCGCCGCACCGGTCTGGCGGTGTGGTTGCTGCTGGTCGGTACCTTGCTGCCGGGGCTTGCCGCCACGGTGCTGATAGCCAGCCTGCAGGCAATCGATGCGATTGCGCCGCGCCTGGAATCGGTGGCCAATACCTTCATTGCTGCCACCTTTGTCGCCGCCTTCATCGGCGCCGTGGCGGCCAGCCTGCTGGTGCCGTCGCGGCCGACCTGGCGGCTACTGGATATCGATGATGTCGCCGCCGCCCGCCTGCGCCGCTTTGCCTGGGGCGCTGCCAGCCTGACCTGGTTGACCATGCTGCTGCGTGAGGTCAATCGCGCCGCGCGTACCTCGGCGGTGGGTACGGTGACCCTGGATGGTCTGATCGCACTGACCTACGTGGTGTTGATCATGAGCATGCTGGCCACGCTGGCAGGCCTGCATCGACGCCGCGCAGCCGAGGCGGCACAGGCCGAAGCAGAGAACACCAGCAGCGGCCGCTCGCCGCGCGCACCACGCAGCGGCTGGCTGATCGTGGCGCGACTGGGCGGCTACCTGAGCATCTTCGCCGCACTGGTGGCGACCTTGCTGGGCTACCTCAACTTCGCCATGTTCACTGCACAGCAGATGGTGTGGGGCACGGTGATCGTGCTGGCGACCACCTTGCTGACCCGCTTTGCCGACGACTTCGCATTGTGGCTGTTGGCACCAGAGAGCGCGGCAGGGCGCATGCTGCGGCTGTCCACCGGTCTGTCGGCCAGTCGCCTTGAGCAGGCCGGGGTATTGCTGTCGGCTGTCTCACGGGTTGCGTTGGTGATGCTGGGCATCACCGCCTTTGTTGCGCCGTTCGGCAATGTCAGCGCCCTGTATGGGTGGCTGGAACGTTTGTCTGCCGGCATCAAGATCGGCGGCAGCCTGCTGACGCCTAGTTCGATCTTCAGCGCGGTGCTGGTGCTGGCCTTGGGCCTGACTCTGATGCGGGTGGTGCAGCGCTGGCTGGTGGATACCTATCTGCCCAAGACCGAGTTGGATATCGGTGCACGCAATTCGATCAGCACCGTGGCGCACTACCTCGGCATCGTGCTGGCTGCGCTATGGGCCTTGGCCGCGCTGGGCATTGGTTTTGAGAAGGTGGCCTTGCTGGCCAGCGCCTTGTCGGTGGGTATCGGTTTCGGTCTGCAGGCGATCACCCAGAACTTCGTCTCCGGCCTGATCCTGCTGGCTGAGCGCCCGGTGAAGATTGGCGACTGGGTCAAGATCGGTGACCAGGAAGGTGATATCCGTCGTATCTCGGTGCGTTCGACCGAGATCCAGGTCAGCGACCGCTCCACCTTGATCGTGCCCAACTCGGAACTGATCACCAAGACCATCCGCAACATGACCATGGCCAATGCACTGGGCCGCATCCAGGTGCAGTTCTCGGTACCGCTGGGCACCGACATGGGCAAGCTGCGGACCTTGTTGCTGGGGATCTATGCAGCCAATGAAACGGTGCTGATCGACCCGGCACCGTCGTTCTTCATCGATTCGATCAGTGGCGGCCAGGTGGCGGTGAACAGCCTTGCCTACGTGTCGTCTTCGCGCAATGTATACGGCACCCGCAGCGAAGTGCTGTTTGCCTTGCTGGAACAGACCGCCGCCGCCGGCATAGCGCTGTCCACCCCGACCGACATCCATCTGGTACGCGATCCGTAGTGCCGAGCCATGCTCGGCAGGGGCTTTACCGGTGATTTGTAGGAGCGGCGTCAGCCGCGATGCTGATGGTCCGCCAGATTGCGGTTGCAATAGCGATTGCAGCATTGCCAGCTTCGCGGCTGACGCCGCTCCTACAAGCGCTTCATCACGACCTAGGATGACCACTGGTCAGCACCAGCGCATAGTCGTCGACCGCCAACTGTTCGGCATGATTGAGCCAGGCGCGGATCTCCAGATCATCGATCTCCTGGTCCACGCCCAGCGGCATGCGGATGCGGCCTTCGCTATCGGGCTGTACCCATTGCTGTGCCACCACCACATTGCGCTTGGATGCCACCGCTTCCACCCAGAAGCCGCGCTGCGGACGCTGCGCGGCATACAGCTCCAGCACGTATTGGCCGGGGCTGGTCTGACGCGGCTGGCGGCTGATCATGCGTGACTGACGCACGCTCGGGCGCGGCCCGCTGAAGGCCTGCAGGGGCGCATCCACGGCGATGCCACGGCGCAGCTGCGCATCGCGGTAAAGACGCATGCCCTGATCGCTATCGAGCAGCAATGCGCACCATTGGCCATCGGCCGAACCATCTTCAAACGCGGTGCAGCGATCGACATAGGCCAGACGGTGCTGCGGATCGGCCTCCTCGAATTTGCGCGAAGTGTTCTCCAGGTACACCGATTTCAAATCCCACTGCTGGTCGTACTCAAGCAATACAGGTGGCTGCACCTTCTGCACGCCAACCAGCACCTGATCGTCATCCAGTCGCAGCATGCGGGTCTGCTTGCCCAGCCACAGCGAACGTGCAAATGCGCTATAGCGTGCGTAGCTCCTCGTATCACCATTGGTTGCCGCTACGCTGGCACTGGCCGCAGGTGTCGGCCTCAGCAGCGAGCGACCAAAGCCAATCGCATCGATCGCTGGGTCCAGAAGCTGCAAGGCGGTGGCGCCTGAATCCAGGGTGGTGCCCGCGGCGATGCTGATCTGCCGCGGCTGCAGCTTGTTGCCAAGGAACAGCAACAGGTTCTCGCGCTTCTGCTTCTCCAATACATGGCTCAGGTCATTGGGCATGGCCAGATGATCGGAGGCCACCACCACCAAGGTGTTGTCGGCGAACTGGCTGCTGCGGATGCGATCGACCAGACGCGAGATCAAGCGATCACTGCATTTGAGCGCATTGAGCAGGCCGATGTTGCCGTGCGCGCTGCGGTAGCGTGTGTTCTTGCAGGCAACCGGCAGGTGTCCCGCCGGGTGGTGGGTATCCATGGTCAGTGCGGTCAGCATGAAGGGCTGGCCACGCTCGGACAGTTCAAGGAAGCGTTCGTAGGCGCGCTCCAGCAGCACGTCATCGTGCACGCCCCAATTGGAGAAATGGCGCTTGGCAATGTTCTGCTGCTGGAACCATTCAAGATCGCGCACGTCGTCGAAGCCGTGCGAGTTGAGGAAGTCGGCCTTGGCTGCGAACTGCCCGTTGGCACCGCCCAGATAGTGATTGCTATAGCCCTGCTGCTTAAGATAATCGCCAAGACAGAAGGCTTCAGGCAGGAATCGCCCCATTCGTCCCATGCTGTTCTCATCGCCCTGTGCGGTGGTCAGCGGCACGCCACACATCGACGACACCAGGCCGGCGATGGTCCAGCCGCTGCCATCGGCGGAAGCGATGTTGCGGAAATCCAGACCTTCGCCGGCCAGCCGGGTCAGGTTGGGCATCAGCCCGGGGAACACGTCTTCGTTGAAATAGGTGCGTTCCAGACTCTCGCCGTAGATCCAGACGATGTTGGGGTGCTGCGCCAGCGGCTTTGATGGCAACTGGTACTCCGGTGCCACCGTGCTGTAGTCCACCGGCTGCATCTGCAGATAGATGCGTTTTCCATCGGCATACAGTGGGCTGAGCATCAGCGTTGTCAGCAACAGTGCGGCAAAGCCGCCGAACACCGCCACGCCGTGACGGGGGCGTTGCAGACGACGCACGCGCAGCAACAGCAGCGGGGTCAGCGAGATGATGACCAGGCCGATGAAGCCAATGATGTAGGCGCTGAAGTCACCGACGCCGGCGCCTTCCATGTCGCTGCGGAGGTGGTACAGGGTGGCCGAGTTGATGCCATCACCGCTCAGCTTATCTATCAACCACCAGCTGCTCAGTGCCAACAGCAGCAGTGACAACAGGCCAGCCTTCAAGCGCGCCAAGGTGGGTGACAACATCAACAATACAAATAGTGCTGCCAGAGACAGCCAGATGATCCAATGCATGCGGTCACGTGGGTAGCGGATACAGGGGCGACGGCCTGCGCCGTCATCGCTCTACACACTGTTGTTTCAGTGCTATGGCAGAAGCATCTGGATCTTGCCTGCCGTAACCTGACTGAAATGTTGAGACAGCGCAGCTGCGTTCATCATCAGTTGCGTGCCATGGATGTTGCCGCTGAGTGCTGTGATTTGCGGTGAGAGAGTGTGCTTTTTGGCCTGATTTCAGCGGCTGGCAACTTTTGTTGTCATTGCTCACGCTGCCATGAAATTGGACGCGCAACCGGGATTCGAAGTCATCGAAGGATTGCAGCATGTGTCTGCTTGTGCAGGATCAAGGTTTGTGTGCACCTGCTTTTCCGTTGCGTGGGAGCCTGTCCTGCGAGCTCCCGGGTTCACTGCACTTTCGCGCTGCAGATGCCGCATCTACGCTCAGCGGTGGCCGCGTTCTTCGCGTGCGCGTGCTCTGGTGCGCCGATCAAACAGCATTGAGCTGACGATCAGCCCAAGGCCGATGAATACACCCAGCAGGAACAGCAGCATTGCGAATGCTGGATAGCCAAACAGCGTCCATTGCGTTGGTACCCGCATCAACAACGTCGAGGACAACAGCAATGCTGCCGTGATCAAGCCGGCGGCAATGCGGTTGGCCACTTTCTGGATGTTTTCCATCAGCCGCGATTCGTCCAGCCCGGTGACCTTCATCTGCAGCCGGTTCTCGGCCAGCACGCTGAGAATGTCGGACATGCGGCGCGGGCCGTTGCGCAGCAGCTGCTGCAGTTCCATCGCCTCGCTGGCCAGGTTTGCTGCCGAGAACGACTTGCGGAAGTGCGCACGCATCACATGCTGCAGCTGCCGTTCGACGACTTTCCGCGTCTCCATCTCCGGCGCCAGGAAGCGGCACACGCCTTCGAGGTTGAGCAGAGCCTTGCCGAGCAGGCTCAGCTCCGGTGGCGTGCGCAGGTTGCTGGAAGTTGCGATGCGCACGATCTCCAGCACCACATGGCCTTCGGACAAGGTGCCGTTGGCGGCGTAGCGGGCAATCATCTGCCCGGTCTCGCGCAGATAACGTTCCTCGTCGTAGTCCTCCAGGCGGGTGCTGATGCCGATGATTTCGTCGGCCACTTCCTCGCCGCGGCCATCCACTGCGGCGAACAATACCTTCAGCAGGCGCTGGCGCAGGCGCGGTGGCACATGCGCGACCATGCCGAGGTCGAAGATCGCCAGCTGGCCCTCTGGGGTGACGCGCAGATTGCCGGGATGCGGGTCGGCATGGATTTCGCCATGCACGAAGATCTGGTCCAGATAACCGCGCACCAGTGCGGCAGCCAGCGGCACCATTGATTGTTCGGTGCGGCGCACCGGTGGGATCGCATCCACCCGCACGCCTTGCACCAGTTCCATGGTCAGCACGCGGCGGCCGCACAGGTCCCACACTGGCTGCGGGATCCACAGTTCGGGGTACGGTGCAAGGTGCTGGCCGAAGCGCGCCAGGTTGGCAGCCTCGGCCTCGTAGTCCAGCTCCATCCGCAGGGTCTTGGCGAACTCGCCCAGCCAATCAGAGAAGCGCACCTTGCGACCGACCCGGGTCAGGTGATCGGCGGCGGTGGCGAAGCTGCGCAGCACACCGATATCCGAACGTAATTGGGCGGCGATATCGGGCTTCTGCACCTTGATGGCGACCTGCCGGCCATCGTGCAGCTCGGCCTGGTGGACCTGGGCGATGGAGGCGCTGCCCAGCGGTTGCGGGTCGAACCAGGCAAACAACTTGCTGACCGGCGCGCCCAGATCATCCTCGATCACCGCACGGATCTGCTCCACCGGGATCGGCGCGACCTTCTCCTGCATGCGCTCAAGCGCGGCCACGTACTCGGGTGGAATCATGTCCGGTCGGGTCGACAGCACCTGTCCGAGTTTGACGAAGGTAGTGCCCAGCGCCTCCAGATCCGCTACGAACTGGGTCGGGTTGCCGGCGGCCGGTGGCTTGCCCAGGCGCGGGATCTCGCCATCCAGCGAAATGCCGGAGAACACCCCGGAGTGGCGGTAGCGCAGCAGCAGACGCACGATCTGCTGGCGCCGGCTGATGCCACCGACGGTGGTCGGGCTGTCGCTGTAGGTCGGGTCCATCAAGCGGGGGTCTTCCTGGCGGCCGAGCCTGCAGTGTGGCTGTTGCCGGGTTGGAGATGGGTGAATACGCGCCGTTGTGCACCGGATGGGGCGCGAATGAGTGAGAATCCTCCCTTCCCCTGTCCTATGACCTTACGGTGACCCATGGCTGGAGCCAGCCTGTTTGCCCTGCTCGACGATATTGCCGCGTTGCTGGATGACGTCTCCATTCTCACCAAGGTCGCTGCCAAGAAGACCGCTGGCGTGCTCGGTGACGATCTGGCCTTGAACGCGCAGCAGGTGACCGGCGTCAATGCCAACCGTGAGTTGCCGGTGGTGTGGGCGGTGGCCAAGGGCTCACTGGTCAACAAGGCGATCCTGGTGCCGGCGGCCTTGGCGATCAGCGCATGGCTGCCGTGGGCGATCACCCCGCTGATGATGATCGGCGGTGCCTTCCTCTGCTATGAAGGCGTGGAAAAACTGGCGCACAAGTTCCTGCATTCCAAGGACGAGGACGAGGCGCACAAGGCCGAGCGTCTGAAGGCCATGGCAGATGAAAAGGTGGATCTGGTCGCGTTCGAGAAGGACAAGATCAAGGGCGCGGTGCGCACCGATTTCATCCTGTCGGCGGAGATCATCGTGCTGTCGTTGGGGGTGATCTCGCATGCGCCTTTCAGCCAGCAGGTTGCCACCTTGATCGCCATTGCACTGGGCATGACGGTGTTCGTCTATGGCTTGGTCGCTGGCATCGTCAAGCTGGATGACATCGGCGCCTGGTTGCTGGACAAGGGCCGCGCACTGGCTGCGTTTGGACGCGGCCTGCTGTACGCCACACCGTGGCTGATGCGCGGCCTGTCGGTTGCCGGCACTGCGGCAATGTTCCTGGTTGGCGGCGGCATCCTGGTCCACGCGATTCCAGCCCTGCACCACTTCGTGGTCGGGTTGGCACCGGCCAATCTGGAATGGCTGGCCAATGCACTGGGCAGCATGGTGGTGGGCATCATCATCGGTGCGGTGGTGCTGACCGTGGTGACCCTGATCCAGCGTATGCGTGGTGCGAAAGCTGCGCACTAAGCGCAGCTTCGTTGCCTTTATTGTGGGAGCGGCGTAAGCCGCGAAGCAGGCAATGCTTCAGGCATCAGCCATGGTGCCGGCATTTGCGCTATCTGAAAGATTGCTAGCTTCGCGGCTGACGCCGCTCCCACAAAACAGCTACAGATTCACTGCAGGCCCTGCTCCAACTCCCGCAACTGCTGCTGCGCGCGGGCCAGTGATTGCCCGGACAGGTTGTCCAGCAGTTGCTGCAAACGATGGCTTGCCGGCAAGCGCCGCATCACCCAGCGCGCCGCCGCAACACTACTCAACATCATCACCATGCCGAAGCCCAAGGTGGCGAGGAACCACACCGGCGCCATCGCGTACAGGTCCAGGCCCAGCCATTGCACGCAGGCCCACTGCAGGGCCAGCAGCCATAGGCAGAACCACGGCAGGCCCAGGCCAAGCTCGGTCAGCGCGGTAAAACGGCGTAGGCGTGCCAGCCGTCGCTGCTGGGCCAGCACCGGTGCCTCGACAGCATCTGCATGTACCGCCAACAAGGCACGGGTGATCGATACCCAGATCGCAGCGATGCCGTAGAGGTGCAAGGCCAGCCCGGTCAGCAACAGCTGTGGCGTCTGGCGGTGTTCAACCCAGAAGCTTGCAGCCAGCACGGTGACTACGATCCACACCAGCAGCCACGTCAGTTGCAGGCCGCTGAACCAGCGCAGGCGACGCTGCACGCTGGCTTGGCGCGGTTGCTGCCATGCCTGCAGGGCCAGAACCTCCAGCTGGTCGATACGTTGCGCCTGCTTTGCCCAGGCGGCTTTGAGTTCGTCGAGTTCCATGTTTTCAGTCTCGCGAGGTGGGGGCGATGGGTGGGGCAGAGGCGGGGGCGAACTGGCTACGCAGCTGTTGGCGAAGCCGATGCAGACGGGTGGCGGCGTTGCTGGCGCTGATGCCCAGCACCTCGCCGATTTCACGGTGGCTGCAGTCGTCGAGGTGAAGCAACAGCAGGGCCCGATCCAGTGCCGGCAAACGGTGTACCAGCTGGTTGAGCTGGGCCAGGCTGGCGTTGTCTTCGGCGTTATCGGCAACGCTGGCCAGATCGTCATCCAGCGCTATGTCGCTGTGGTATTGCCGGCGCAGCTCACGGCTGCGCAGCTGCGAGATGGCGGTGTTCAAGGCGATGCGGTACAGCCAGGTGCTGAACTGTGCGCGCTGCGGATCAAAGGCCGGGAAGGCGCGCCAGGCCTGGGTGCTGATTTCCTGGATCAGGTCGCTGCGGTCGTCGCGCTGTGCGCAGTAACCGCGCGCGACCTTGAGCACGATGCCCTGATGCTGGGCCAGCAGCAGGGCAAAGCGTTGTTGCAGCTCGGCGATGGGGTCGGTCGCAGTGATGTCCATGCCCGGGTGATTCGCACCAGCGCAGCAAATATCACAGCCGTGAGCCGATTGTCGTTGCTGTCGCCGCTCAGGCGGCGGGCAGAACCTGGTTGCGGCCTACGCGCTTGGCCGCATACAGGGCCTGGTCGGCGCGCTGCAGCAGGGCCTGCAGGGCTTCGCCGGGCTGGGCCTGGGCGACGCCGGCGCTGAAACGCACCTGCACGCGCTGTTCTTCATGCAGGAACGGGCGCTGCGCCAACTGCTGCTGCAGTTGCTGCAGGGTTTCCAGTGCTGCGGTGCGGTTTAGGCCGGGCAACACCAGCACGAATTCGTCGCCGCCGAGGCGGGCGATGCAGTCGCGACCGCGCAGGCGTTGCTGGGTCACCGCCACCAGATGGCGCAGGGCCTGATCGCCGCCGGCGTGGCCGTGCTGTGCGTTGGTCTGGCCGAAGTGGTCCAGGTCGATCATGGCCAGGCTCAGTGGCGTGCTGTGGTCGGCCAGCAGCTCGCCCAGCTGCTGCTCCAGGCCGCGGCGGTTCAGGGCGCCGGTCAGCGGGTCGGTACGCAGCTGGCTGCCGGCTTCTTCCAGCTCGCGTTCCAGTTGCTGCACGCGTTGCTCGGCTGCCTTGGCCTCGGCGCGGGCATTGGCCAGATGGTCGCGTGCACGCGCAGCCTGCTCCTGCACCCGAGCGGTGTCCTGCAGTACATCCTGCAGCAGCTGGGTAAGGTCGGAGATGCTGCGGGTCTGGCGAACGGCGACGGCGTAACTGGCGATGCGATCGTGGAATTCGCCGGTTTCGGTGACCATGCCGTCCACCTGTTGCACGAAATCCACCATCAGGTCCTTCATCGCCTGCTTGGATTGGTCGATGCCTTCGCGCAGCAGCCCTTGCCGGTAGATCACTTCGCGCAGGTCGTTGCGGGTCTGCTCCAGCGAGTTGGCGTCCAGTGGCCCGGCCAGCAGCTGCCGGATCGAGCGGATCTGGCCTTGCAGCCAGCTTTCGCCATCGAGCAGTTCGGAGATGTTCTCCAACAGCATGTCGAACAGGTTGAGCAGCAGGTCGCGTTGTTCCTGCAGGCTGCTGCTGCGCACGCCGACCTGGTGGCAGAGCTCGCGCAGATGGATGGCCACCGGCTGCAAGGGCTGGCCACTGCGCCAGGTGCGTAGTTCCTCGCCCATGCGCTGGGCCTGCTGTTCCAGCTCCGGCGACTGCTGCATCAGGCTGGCCAGCACCGCGCCGAGGGTGTCGCGCAGCATGTCGCGCAGCTGCTCGGCCTGGCTGTTGCTGGTGTGGGAGGCTTCCAGTTCGACGGTGCGGATGTACTTGTCGATCAACTGCCGCAGCAGGCGGCCGTAGCGCTCCCAATCCTGTTCGGCGTGGGCGCTGTGCAGGCGCTGGCCCATGTCGCCGAGTTCGCCGGGCAGGGTGCACATGCCCTGGGCGAAGGCAGCCAACACCGGTTCGGGTGCGTTGGCACCGATGAACAAGCGCTGCAGCATCGCCATGCCGCCGCCCCCGTTGGCTACGACCTCGACCGCCGCAGCTGCCTGCGGCGCGGACCGCCGGGACAGGATACGGCCCAGCCCGCTGCTGCGGGAGGTAGAGGAGTCGTCGGGGCTGTCGGCCATTGCGCAGGGGTCCGGGCGGGTTGTGGTGGCGCCTGTGCGCAACCGGAGGTGGTGTCCAAGCCCCATTATCGGCAAGGTAGCAGCGGGCTTGAATGGCAGCCGATCACAGGAGCACATCATGCGGGTATTGCTGGCTGGCGCGACCGGCCTGGTCGGGGCGCAGGTATTGCAGCGATTGCTGGCCAACCCGCGCTGCAGCGGGGTGATCGCGCCGACCCGGCGCGCGCTGGTGCGGACCGAGCCCAAGCTGCTCAACCCGGTACTGGATTTTGCCCAGCTGGCGACGGTGGCGCAGGGCTGGCAGGTGGACGCGGTGATCTGTGCGCTGGGTTCGACGATGAAGCAGGCGGGCTCGCGCGAGGCCTTCCAGCAGATTGACCATGGCTATCCGCTGGCGATCGCGCAGGCGGCACATGCCAATGGCTGCGAGGTGTTTGCGTTGAACTCGGCGGCCGGCGCCAATCCGCGTTCGCCTGTGTTCTACAGCCGGGTCAAGGGCCAGCTGGAGCAGGATCTGCGCGCGCTGGGGTTTGCTTCGTTGACCTTGGTACGCCCGGGGCTGATTGGTGGCGAGCGGGCGGAACGTCGTGCCGGTGAGCATCTGGCCAGCGTGGTGTTGGACGCGCTTGCACCGGTGCTGCCGCGCGCGTGGCGGATCAATCCGGCCACGCGGATTGCTGATGCGCTGGTGGAGGCGGTGTTGGATCCGCAGCCGGGCGTGCGGGTGGTGGGGCCGGCGGAGTTGGTTTGAATCGCTTGAGTGGCTTTGTTGTAGGAGCGGGGGGGGGGCGGGGGGGCAGGCCGCGATGGTATGGAAGAAGGTGTGGAGGAGCCGCGCCGGCCCCCCCAAAACGAACGCCCCCCAC
>NZ_JBRREI010000080.1:0-15779 GCF_056760195.1 Stenotrophomonas sp. STEN020 | reverse complement strand
ACGCTCGGTGGTGTCCTCGTACACGCCGTCGAGCCACAGCATGTGGAAGTGGATGTTGAGATTCAGCGCGCTGCCGAAGCGCTGGATCAGGGTCACCACGCCGCATTGCGCCGTATCCCGCGGCACGCCGGCCTGATCGGCAAGCCAACCGGCGATCACACGATGCACGATGCCCAGCACCGGGCCGATCGCCTCAGGCTTGCTGGCGAACAGGAAGCGCAACGGGTACGGAAAACTCAGCACCCATTGCCGCACCGGCCGCGGGCCAAACACCTCCTCCACCAGGTGCCGCGCGCTCTCGGCCATGCGCCGCGCCCCGCAGCTGGGGCAGAAGCCGCGCTTCTTGCAGGAATACGCCACCAGCCTCTCGGCCCGGCACTGCTCGCAGACCACGCGCAGGAAGCCGTGCTCGAGCACGCCGCAGCGCAGGTAGGTCTCGAACTCCTCGCGCACATACTCGGGCAGCGGGCGGTCTTCGGCCTCAAGACGCGCGATGAAGTCCGGGTAGTGCGCCTGCACTAGCGCGTACAGCAGCGTGCGCTCGGGCAGGTGGCGCGCGTAACGCGCAGCGGCGTGGGCGGCCGGCAGTGGCGCGCACACCTCGGCCTGCCGCCGGGGTGCGGTCAGGCGCGGCACGCAGCGCTCCGTTGCAGGGACGGCTGCTCAGGGTTGCGCCCGCGAGCACGCGTTCATATCGGCGTTTTCTGATCTTCGCGTCAGACATTGCCGCGGGGCGGGTAGGAAATCTCCCGCCTCGGACGCCAGAACGCACAAAGCCCGGCACGAGGCCGGGCTTTGTGGTCTTGCTTGATGGATCGCGGGGATCCAGCCGCGCCGCGCCTGAGCATCGTGCCGGGCGGCGCCGTCACGCCGCGCACGTGCGCTCAGAACGACCCGAACATCGTCCCCAGCACGATCACCACCACCAGCGCCACGATCGAGCCGAGCACCGCGGTCACCGCGATGTCGCCGTAGCTGTCGCGGTGGGTGCAGCCGCACACCGCCAGCAGAGTCACCACCGCGCCGTTGTGCGGCAGGCTGTCCAGGGTGCCGGCGCCGATCACCGCCACCCGATGCATCAGCTCCGGCGACAGTCCGGTCTCGTAGGCGATGGCCATGAAAGTCGGACCCAGCGCATCCAGGGCGATGGTCAGGCCGCCGGACGCCGAGCCGGTGAGGCCGGCGAGGATGTTGGTCGCCACCGCCAGCGACACCAGCGGACCGCCGCCGATGCCCAGTACCCAGTCGCGCACGATCTCGAAGGCCGGCATCGCCGCGACCACCGCGCCGAAACCGACCAGGCTGCCCACCGCCAGGATCGGCAGCACCGAGGCGTTGGCGCCGGAGTCCATGCTCGAACGCAGCGAGGGGAAGCGGCGCAGGTTCAGCGCGATGGTGGTGGCGATCGCCGCGGCCAGCGCCACCGACACCGACCACATGCCCGCCACCTCGGACAGCGAGGTTTCGCCGAAGCGCGCGTACTGCAGGTAGGACACGTCCATCCGCGGCAGGATCAGCAGCGACATCAGCAGGTTCACCCCGATCACCACCGCCAGCGGCGCGAACGCAACCAGCGCCGACGGCAGGCCGCTGCCCTGGACGCCATGCGCCGCCTCGGCCGGATCGAAGGGCTGCGCCACCGCCGCGCGTTCGCGCACGATCTCGTCCTCGGCCACCATGCCGGCGTCGGGCGTGGCCAACTCGCCGAAGCCTTCGCCCGCCAGCCGCGCGCGACGTTCGGCGCGGGCCAGCCACCACAGGCCGAACGCCAGCATGATCGCCGAGGCGATCAGGCCCAGCCCGGGCGCGGCGAACGGCGTGGTGCCGAAGAACGGCATCGGGATCGCGTTCTGGATCGAGGGCGGCGATCTACAGCCCTTCCGGCGCATCGGCAGGGATCGGCTTCGCCGTGCCGGTGGACACCGTCATGCGCGTAGTCCCGCAACTCATCAAGACCGGTAAGTACATCCGTCCGGCGCTGGGCATTGAGGTGGACGAACAGCTCAATCAGCACCTGCTTGCACTGACCGGAAGCAAGGGCGTGTTCGTGTTGCGTGTTACCCCTGGTTCGGCAGCGCACAAGGCCGGCCTCGCGGGTGTCGAAGTCACGCCGCAAGGCATCGTGCCGGGCGACCGCATCATCGATGTTGATGGCCAGGCGACGGACGATGTGGCCAAGCTGCTCGCGCGGCTAGACGACAGGAAGGTCGGCGATGTGGTGGTCTTGTCAGTGGAGCGGGCCGGCAAGACTCGCGAGATGCTTGTGGAACTACAACCGGGAGTTTGATGGAAAGTGGGTCATGGATCTGCACAGCGAAGCAGCCAAGCGACTTCAGCCTTGCGCCGAACTACGAGCCCTAGCTAGTGCAGTGGGGGGAAGGCTGTTTAGGTTAAATGGATATAAGGGTGTCATTTTTGATTGTGTTTTTAAAAGAAGGTGTTGATTTTTTTGGGTAAGCATTTAGGGCGTCCAAGGGTTGGAGCAGTTGGCACGGATGAGAGAGCTCAATGCTCGCTAGGGATTGGATCTATGTGTTTTTTCTGACTGACTGCTTACGTGTTGGAACGGGCAACATCGGAAAAGGATGAATCTTTATTTTCACCATTTACCGTATTTTTCGAGCCTGGGCGAAAATTAGGATGATACTTTAGCGCCCTTAATCATTCTCCCATGAAAGGCAAAACGATCCAGTCTCGGGTGTAAGTGCTCACAACATACTGATATAAAAGGGATTTTTTATGAATAGGAGAGCGCGCGACGTTTCTCTCTGTTTTTAGGGTTAGGATGAAACTTTATTTGCATCCCACATGAAGATATCCGCGCCCGGCATGCCGCCGGGGTGCAGTTCGACACCCATCTGATCCCCAACCCGGGCAATACCCGGGAGTGGATCGTGCTGTTGAAGAAGGGCGTGGGCACCAGCTACTTCCTGATCGACGAGCAGGACGAGGTGGAGTCCTTCGCCGACCTCAACGCCCTGATCGACGAGCTGCGCCAGCTGGGTATCAAGAACGCGGAAATCCACTGCTAGGGCGAGCGCCATGCCGATCCGCTATGCCAGGCGCCTGACCGGGCGCAAACGCACGGTCCTGGCCAACCGGCACCTGGGTTACGCCCTGGCCTTTGTCGCCGGGGCGATCAATGCCGGCGGGTTTCTCGCCGTGCAGCAGTACACCTCGCATATGACCGGGATCGTCTCGGCCATGGCCGACCATATCGCCCTGGGCGCCTATGATCTGGTGCTCGGCGGCCTGGGCGGGGTGCTGTCCTTTATCCTCGGCGCCATCGCCTCGACCCTGCTGGTCAACTATTCGCGGCGTCGTCGCCTGCACAGCGAGAACGCCCTGCCGCTGCTCTGCGAGGCCGCATTGCTGCTGTGCTTCGGTTTGCTCGGCGCCACCCTGGCGAGCATCGAAGGCCTGTTCGTGCCGCTGACGGTGATGCTGCTGTGTTTCATCATGGGCCTGCAGAACGCCCTGATCACCAAGCTGTCGCGGGCGGAGATTCGCACCACCCATATCACCGGCATCGTCACCGATATCGGCATCGAGCTGGGCAAGCTGCTGTACTGGAACCGCCACGGCGAACAGTTCGGCCGGGTCCAGGTCGACCGCCAGCGTCTGCAGGTGCTGAGCCTGCTGGCCCTGTATTTCTTTATGGGCGGGATTGCCGGGGCCTTTGGCTTTAACCGCCTGGGCTATGTGTCCACGCTACCGCTGGCCTTGCTGCTGATCAGCCTGGCCCTGGTGCCGATGCTGGATGACCTGCGCTCGGGCTGGCGGCGTTTTAGGCGCGCCCGTCAGATGTAGCAGGGAATAACAGCGGGTGGACAAGCTGTGCGTTGCCCACCCTACGCCACGTCACGCCAGCATAGGGTGGACAACCGCCCCTCAGACTTCTGCCTTGGTCTGCGCCTTGATCCCGTAGAACACGCAATAGAGCACCGGCAGCACCACCAGGGTGAGCAGGGTGGCGAAGCCCAGGCCGAACATGATCACCACCGCCATGCTCTGGAAGAAGGCGTCGGTCAACAGCGGGCTCATGCCCAGGATGGTGGTCAGGGCGGCCATGGATACCGGGCGTACGCGGCTGATGGAGGCCTCTTCCACGGCCTGCAGGGCGTCCTTGCCGCTGGCCAGCTGCAGCTGGATTTCATCCACCAGGACGATGCCGTTCTTCACCAGCATGCCGCTCAGGCTGAGCAGGCCGAGCAGGGCCATAAAGCCGAAGGGAATGCCGGTCAGCAGAAAGCCCAGGGTCACGCCGATCATCGCCAGGGGCACGGTGAGCCAGATCACGGTGGCGCGCTTGAACGAGTCGAACAGCAGGATGGTGATCATAAACATCACCAGATAACCCAGGGGCAGGCTGCCGAATACCGCGCCCTTGGCATTGCGCGAGCTTTCGTATTCACCGCCCCACTCCAGGCTGTAGCCCTCGGGCAGGGGGATGGCCTCGACCTCGGGCTTGATGCGCTGGAACAGCTGGGCCGCGGTTTCCCCGCTGAGCAGGGCCGGATCGGCCTGCACGGTGAGGGTGCGCTTGCGGTCCAGGCGCATGATCAACGGGTCTTCCCATTCGGTGGCAAAGCCCTGCAGCACCTGCTCGATGGGCAGATAGCTGCCCCGGGCGTTGCTCCAGATCTGCAGATCACTGAGGCTGTCGGCATTCAGCCGCTCGTTGTCCGGGGTGCGCGCGACAATCGGCAGCAGGCGGGTGCCGTCGCGGTACAGGCCCACGTTCATGCCGGAGAAGCTCATGCGCAACAGGTCATCCAGTGCACTCTTGTCCACCCCCAGTTCACGGGCGCGGGCCTCGGCAAATTGTGGACGAACCAGCTTGGTGCGCTCGTGCCAGTCGTGCATCACCGCCGTGGCCACCGGGTCCTGGCGGATACGGCGGATGGCCTCGCCACCCAGGCGGCGTAGCACTTCGGGGTCGGGGCCGCTGAAGCGCGCCTCGATCTTGCTGTCGTTGCCAGGGCCAAGCATCAGCTGCTTGAACTTGGGTTTGACCTGCGGGTACTGCTCGGCAACATGCAGTTCCAGCTGGTTGATCAGCGGCTCGATGCGCTCCAGGTTGTCGGTGCGCACCAGCAGCTGGGCATAGTTGGGGTACTGCTTCTGCGGCGAGTAGGTGAGGATAAAGCGCAGGGCGCCCTGGCCGATGCTGCTGCTGACCGTGGTCACCCCTTCCTGCTGCAGTACATGCTGATCCAGCTCGGCCACCAGTTGCTCGGTGTAGCGGATATCGGTGCCCTGGGGCAGCCACAGGTCGATAAAGAACATCGGCGTGTTGGATGGCGGGAAGAAGCTCTGACGCACCTTGCCGAAACCGCCGATGGCCACCACCAGCAGCACCGCCAGCAGCCCGAGGGTCAGGCCACGGCGCTTGAGGGCAAAGTCCAGCAGGGCACGGTAGGCGGTGAAGATCACCCCGCCGTAGGGATCGCCCTGATCCTGGCTGGTCAGGGTCTGGTTATCGCGGAAGAACAGGCTGGCGAAGAAGGGCGTCAGGGTGATGGCGGTGACCCAGCTGAGCAGCAGGGAGATCAGCAGCACCTGGAACAGCGACAGGCAGAACTCGCCGGTGGAGTCGTCGGACAGGCCGATGGGGGCAAAGGCGATGATGGCGATCAGGGTGGCGCCGAGCAGCGGCAGGTTGGTCTGCTTGACGATGGCCCGCGCCGATTCCAGAGTGCTCTGGCCACGCTGGCGGCCGACCAGGATGCCTTCGACAATTACAATGGCGTTGTCCACCAGCATGCCCAGGGCGATCACCAGGGCGCCAAGGGAGATGCGCTGCAGTTCGATGCCCAGCAGGCGCATAAAGATAAAGCTGCCGAGCACCGTCAGGGCCAGGATCAGGCCGATCAGCAGGCCGCTGCGCAGGCCCATGAAGACCAGCAGCACGACGATGACAATGACCACCGAGGCGATGAAGTTGATCACGAAGTCACGCACCGAGCTTTCCACTTCGGCGGCCTGATCGTAGAACACCTGCAGCTGCATACCGGCGGGGCGCTGGTTGTCCAGCTCGGCCAGACGTGCATTGATCGCCGCGCCCACGTCCACCACGTTGACCTTGGGTGCGAAGGACACGCCCAGGGTCAGGGCCGGCTGGCCGTTCATGCGGTAGAGGTTGCCCGGGGTTTCGCTGAAGCCACGGCTGACCTGGGCGATATCGCCCAAGGTGATCTGCTGCGGGCTACCCGGATCACTGATGACCAGGCGTTCAAGTTCGCGTACGTCCTGCAGTTCTCCCGTGGGGTGCAGGCGGATCGATTCGCTGCCGGCGAGGATACGCCCGGCGTTGGACACCACGTTCTGCTGGCTGAGCACCTGAGCCAGACGCTGCGGGGCGATGCCCAGGCTGCTCATCTTGCTGCGCGAGATTTCCACCTGCACCTGTTCCTGGCGCACGCCGGCCAGGCTGACCTTGCCCACCCCCGGCAGCAGCACCAGCTCACGGCGCAGGTAGTCGGCGAAATCGCGCAGTTCCTGGGCGCTGTAGCCCTCGCCGGTGAGCAGCAGGAAGAAGCCGAATACATCGCTGAAATCATCCCGCACCTGCGGCGGGTTGACCCCCGGTGGCAGGTTGGGCTGCAAGTCGTTGATCTTGCGCCGCAGTTCATCCCAGATTTGCGGGATCTGCTCGGCCTTGTATTGGCTGTGCAGTTCCAGGCTGATCTGCGACAGCCCGGCACTGGAGATGGAGGTGACCTTCTTGATCGAGGGCAGCTGCTGGATGGCGTTCTCCAGCGGGTAGCTGACCTCTTCTTCCACCTGCTGCGGCGAGGCGCCGGGGTAGCTGGTGATGACCATGGCGTTCTTCAGGGTGAAGGACGGGTCTTCCAGGCGGCCGATTCCGAGAAAGGCCAGCAGCCCGCCGATGCCCAGCACCAGAGTGACCAGCCAGCTGGTGACGCGACGCTGGATAAAGTAGCCGGCGATATCCATTTACAGCCCCCGCTCGCGTACCCAGGGCCTTACCGCCTGGCCTTCCTCCAGCTCGGCGCCACCCACGGCAACGATCTGCTCGCCGGGTTCGATGCCGCTGAGTACTTCGATGCTGTTGCGGCTCAGCTGGCCCACCTCGACCTGGCGGGCCGTCAGGCGTAGCACGCCGTCCTGCTCGCGAGCCACCCACACCTGCTTGACCTCGGGGCCGCTGTCGTCCGGACTGAACACCGCCTCCACCGGCACCAGCAGGCGGCTACCCAGGTCACGGCTGACCTGGGCCAAGTCAACCTTGACCGTGGCACTCATCCCCGGTAGCAGGTTGAGACCCTCGGGACGCGGCATGGACAGGGTCACCTGATAGGTCAGGGTCTTGGGATCAGGCTGGGTGCTGTGCTCCTTATAGACCGCCTCGAACTCGCGGCCGGGCAGGCTGTCGAGAATCACGCTGGGGTGATAGTCGCGGTTCTCTTCACGGCTGCGCAGGTTGGTCAGCAGGTTTTCCGGCATCTGAAACAGCACATCCAGCTGATTGCCGCTCTGCAGGGTGACGATGGGCTGCTTGGCCTGTACCACCTGGAAGTTGTCCACATGGGTATTGGCCACCACCGCGTCGAAGGGCGCCAGAATCCGCGTGTACTCCAGCTCCTGGCGGGCCAGGCTGAGGGCCGCGCTGGCCGAGTCCAGGTTGGCCTTGCGCTGGTCATGCTCGGCGCGGGAGATCATCTGCCGCTCCAGCAGCTTGGCGATGCGCTGGAACTGCACGTTGGCCAGGTCATAGCTGGCCTGGCGATCACGCAGGCGCAGGCGCTGGTCGGCGTCATCCAGGCTGGCAATCAGCTGACCGCGTTTCACCGGCTGTCCCTGCAGCACGTTGAGGGTCTTCAGCTGGCCGCCGATACGGAACGACAGCTCGGCCTCCTCGGTGGCCTTCAGGCGCGCGGGGAATTCGCGCAGGCGCGCCCCGGCCGGATCTTCCACGGTAAACAGCTTGACCAGGCGCGGCGCCTGTTCCTGGGGGGCGGGAGCCTGGTCGCAGGCACTCAGCAGCAGGCCGGCGGGCAGGCACAGAAAAAGCAGGGGACGAAGGTTCAAGGTGGCTATCCCTAATCTGGCGAGATCAATAAAAAGGCAGCCGGGTATAGGAAGTTCAACCGCCCTTTTTGGCGAGTCTGGCGGGTAGGAAGCGGCCGCGCAAGCGCCGCTTTGGGCACAGATCGGGCACAGATCGGGGGTTCATGCGTGGGTTTTCGACATCGCGGGGCCACGCAGCGGCTCAGTGCGTAGCCATTTCTCACCGAATCCCGGCACAGGGCCGAGCGCAGCCCTGCGGGGTCGTGGCCGCATCGGATCGGACTCTGGCTTGGCTGCCGGCTGTGTGGCCGGCACCTCGTCACGCGGCCGGCGGCGGCGCGCGCGCTGCGGGCCGGTAGTGCGCTTGCTCCAGCGCGCCGTGCTTCTCGAAGTGGGCGAGGATGGCGCGGATGGCGGTGGGTTCCTCGATGCTGGCGACGATCCGTACCGCGCCGCCGCAGTGGGCGCAGGTGGTGATGTCGATGGAAAAGACCCGCTTGAGCCGTTGCGCCCAGCTCATCGCACGGCGCTTCTGCTCGGGGCTGCGCGGCTCGTCGTGGGCGCTGACGTCCACTGGCGCCGCATCGCCCGCAGGCCGCTTGCCGCGCCCCGAGGGTGTCAACTGCGCGCGCAGATTCGCGTTCGGGGCGAATACGCCGTGGAAGCGGGTGAGATGCGCGCGAGGTGGCGGGACCAGTGCCGCCAGCTTGGCGATGAAGTCCACCGCATCCCATTCGACATGCGTGGTGCCATTGCGCCACGGCGTCTTGAGCTGATACCGCACCCTACCCTGCGGTGAGATCGACAGCCGCTGCTCGCTGATCGCCGGGCGCGTGATGTAGCGGCACAGCTTTTCGAGCTTGTGGCTTTCGTGTGCTTCCGCGGCCACGCCGGCATGCAGCGAGAAGCCACCGACCTTGCCGGCATCGCCCTCCAGCGAGCCTGCGTCACCGGGCAATGTTTGCAGCGTGACGACCTTGCGGCCAGCGTCGCGACCGGTGGCGATGCGGTAGGTCATCGAACTCATCCGCAGCCCATCCATGCCGTCGTCGCTACCCGCGCTGTCGGACAGGAACACGGATTCGTCTTCGCCTTCGAGCCAGCCGCGGCGCGACAGGTGCCGGCACACGCGATGCGCGATGGTGTGCCGCGACCGGCACGGCAGGAAGGGCGTGCGTACGCTAGAATACGCGCTGGCGGAGTCGGCCAGACAGTCGCGTCATCCCTTCGGGGTGCCGAGGAAAGTCCGGGCTCCATAGGGCAAGGTGCCAGGTAACGCCTGGGCGGCGCAAGCCGACGGAAAGTGCAACAGAAAGATACCGCCTACGTCTTCTTCGGAAGGCCGGTAAGGGTGAAATGGTGCGGTAAGAGCGCACCGCGAGTCTGGCAACAGACCGGCACGGCAAACCCCACCTGGAGCAAGACCAAATAGGGATCCTTTGGCGCGGCCCGCGTTGGATCCGGGTAGGTTGCTTGAGCGTTGCGGTGACGTAACGCCTAGAGGAATGACTGTCCACGACAGAACCCGGCTTATCGGCCGGCTCCGCCTCTTTCTTACGGTAGGCCGAGCATGGCTCGGCTCTACAGTAGAGCCGAGCCATGCTCGGCTGCTCTTCGCCCAGATGCTTGGGATGTTGTTCAACCCGGCGTGCGGTACTGCCCGGCGGAAATGAACTGCTCGAACCGTTCGCACCACACCACTACGGTGGTGTAATCGTCCACGTTGACGCTTTCAGGCACGTCCACCAGGAAACGGTTGAAGGTCTTCACCTCGCCGATGCGCTGGGCCTGTGCCTTGATCTTCAGGAAATCGGCCTTGTTGTCGACGAAGTCACGGACCAGGTACACCTTGTAATCCGGACCCGGACCCATCTTGCCGTCGAACGCGACCTGGCGCGGGCTGACGCTGACGTTGCCTTCCGCCCAATGCACCGCATCACTGCCCTTGAGGTCGCGGCGAAAGGTGGTGCGGTAGGGGGCGTCTTTCATGGCCGCCTGCACCTGCGCAACCGGCGGGTCATCGGGGGCGATCAGGATCGGCAGGAGATAGACGCCCAGGCCGAAGCCCAGGCCGAGGGTGAGCAGGTGGGTGGCGAGCAGGATGAGGATGCGGCGCATGGGGCCTCCTTGTGGTTGCGATCGATCGCGCGGCGAAGTGCCGGGCCTGACCACCCTGGGAGGTCAGGGCCGGGGTATAGGAAGTTCAACCGCCCTTTTTGGCGAGTCTGGCAGGTAGGAAGCGGCCGCGCAAGCGCCGCTTTGGGCACAGATCGGGCACAGATCGGGGGTTCATGCGTGGGTTTTCGACATCGCGGGGCCGCGCAGCGGCTCAGTGCGTAGCCATTTCTCACCGAATCCCGGCACAGGGCCGAGCGCAGCCCTGCGGGGTCGTGGCCGCATCGGATCGGACTCTGGCTTGGCTGCCGGCTGTGTGGCCGGCACCTCGTCACGCGGCCGGCGGCGGCGCGCGCGCTGCGGGCCGGTAGTGCGCTTGCTCCAGCGCGCCGTGCTTCTCGAAGTGGGCGAGGATGGCGCGGATGGCGGTGGGTTCCTCGATGCTGGCGACGATCCGTACCGCGCCGCCGCAGTGGGCGCAGGTGGTGATGTCGATGGAAAAGACCCGCTTGAGCCGTTGCGCCCAGCTCATCGCACGGCGCTTCTGCTCGGGGCTGCGCGGCTCGTCGTGGGCGCTGACGTCCACTGGCGCCGCATCGCCCGCAGGCCGCTTGCCGCGCCCCGAGGGTGTCAACTGCGCGCGCAGGTTTGCATTCGGGGCGAATACGCCGTGGAAGCGGGTGAGATGCGCGCGAGATGGCGGGACCAGTGCGGCCAGTTTCGCGATGAAGTCGACCGCATCCCATTCGACATGGGTGGTGCCATTGCGCCATGGCGTCTTGAGCTGATACCGCACCCTTCCCTGCGGTGAGATCGATAGCCGCTGCTCGCTGATCGCCGGGCGCGTGATGTAGCGGCACAGCTTTTCGAGCTTGTGGCTTTCGTGTGCTTCGGCCGCCACGCCGGCATGCAGTGAGAAGCCGCCGACCTTGCCGGCTTCGCCCTCCAGCGAACCGTCGTCACCGGGCAGCGTTTGCAGCGTGAGCGAGGGATACCAAGACCAGCAGGGCGAGAAATGACTGGGTTTCGATTGTTTTGTACATAGACGCATCCAAGTGTCGCGAAGCGATCGCGGTAGAGGAGCGCTATCTTAACGTGAGCCCGATTTTTTTTACAGGCGCCGAAAATAAGTCTAAAGAACCTTGCCCGCTGCGCGCACGCAGCGGGCAAGGCTGCGACTTTATTCCTTTGGCAGCTTTTGTACGTGGACATCCATTTGCGGAAATGGAATTTCAATGCCGGTTTCATCAAAACGCTTTTTGATGGCCTCCATCAGGGCAAAGCGCACCGGCCAGAAGTCGGCTGTTCGCACCCATGGGCGCACGACAAAGTTGATGGAGGAGTCGGCGAAAGTCATGATGCCGACGGTGACATCTTTATCTTTCAAGACGCGCTCGTCCTCACGAGTGACGGCCAGTAGTTCACGTTTTACCACTTCAATATCGGAGCCGTAACTAACACCAATTTCCAGGTCGATACGTCTTTCTGCCTGCAGCGAATAATTGACAATGTTGCCATCGAGAATACCGCCATTCGGGACGGTTATGGTTTTGTTGTCCGGGGTGACAAAGGTCGAGGAAAAAATAGAAATTTCTTTCACCACACCCGCTGTTCCCGCTGCTTCTATATAGTCTCCGGCGCGAAATGGACGAAACAGAATCAGCAGTACGCCTGCAGCAAAATTTGCTAATGAGCCTTGTAAAGCGAGGCCGATAGCAAGGCCGGCAGCACCAATGACCGCAATAAATGATGCCGTCTGCACACCCAGTTGTCCGAGCGCTGCTACGGCCACCACAATCAATAAGCCGTAGTAGGAAATTTGGCGGAAGAAGCTGGATACCGCGCCATCGACACCTCGATATTCGAGGCCTTTGCTGATCACTCGGGAAATGGTTTGTGCGAGCCATTTGCCGATAAAAAAGACGGCAAGGGCCAATAGGATTTTCATGCCGTACAAGGCGGTGAGTTCGGGAATTTGGTCAATAATGGCTTGGAAATTCTCTTGCACGGGTTACCTCTCCGTTTGGTGGGGAATTGTCGTCTTCACCAGAAAACCCGGTGAAGACAGCCGATCGCGGAACTGGAGTCTGCGATCGGCAGCGGGATCAACGCTTGATGGTTTCCACGTTGGCGCTGACTTTGGCAGTTACGCGACGGTTGCGTGCGCGGTTTTCGGCGGTGTCATTGCTGACGATGGGGCTGGATTCACCGTAACCGACAGAGCTCACCCGTGAGCGGTCGATACCAAAACGCTCAACCAACACACCTGCCACCGCTGCGGCACGTTTTTCGGACAACTGTTGGTTATAGGCTTCGGAACCACGATCATCCGTATGGCCTTCGAGTACAACTTTAGTCAGTGGATATTCGCGCATAAATTGGGCGTATAGGAAGTTCAAACGCCCTTTTCGGGCAGTCTGCTGGGTAGGCGGTGGTCGCGCAAGCCCCGTTTTGGGCACGGATCGGACGTCTGTGAGTGGGATTTCGGCATCGCGGGGCCACGCAGCGGCGTTGTCAGCAGCCATGCTTCGCTGATTCCCGACAGCGGGCCGAGCGCCGCCCTGCGGATCGTGGCCGCATCGGCTCGGATTCCGGTTTCGCCGTCGGCTGTGCAGCCGGCAGATCGTCACGCGGCTTGCACTGGCGGTGCGCGCGCTGCGGGCCTGTAGTGCGCTTCTTCCCGCGCGCCCTGCTTCACGAAGTGGCCAAGGATGGCGCGGATGGCGGCAGGTTCCTCGATGCTGGCGACGATCCGCACGGTGCCACCGCAGTGGACGCAGGCGGTGACGTCGATGGAAAAGACCCGCTTGAGCCGTTGCGCCCAGCTCATCGCACGGCGCTTCTGCACGGGGCTGCGCGGCTCGTCGTGGGCGCTGACGTCCACTGGCGCCGCATCACCCGCAGGCCGCTTGCCGCGCCCCGATGGCGTCAGCTGCGCACGCAGGTTTGCATTCGGGGCGAATACGCCGTGGAAGCGGGTGAGATGCGCGCGAGGTGGCGGGACCAATGCCGCCAGCTTGGCGATACCAGTGCCGCCAGTACTGGGTCCAGAAGATCGGCTCTCGTTTCGGAGCCCACCCAACCGTGCGTCGCTACAACAGCAGTCGAGTTTTTGAGACCTTCCCCTTTCCGGAGGGGCTGACGCTGGATATTCCAGCTAACAAAGCCAAGTCAAACCCCCATGCCGAGACGATCGCCATAGCTGCCAGGGCGCTGGTCGAAGCCCGCGACAGGTGGCTGAACCCGCCGGAATGGGTCGAATGGGTTACGACCAAGGAAGGGAAAGCGTCCAGCTTCCCGGCACGCCCTGTGGCAAAGCCTGGACATGAGGCGGACCTGGCTGGACGTACCATTGCCGCGCTTTGCAACGAAAAGCCTGCCTGGCTTGTCGCTTTGCAGGAGGATCTGGACCGCGCCGTGGCGAAAGCCTACGGCTGGGATTGGCCAATGGAACGCGCCGAGGTGCTCAAGCGATTGTTGGAACTCAACTTGGCCAGAAGCGAATGAAACGCTTACTTGTGAGAGGGCCGCAGAAGCGGCCCTACGCACGAAATTGCAGCAACTATTCCTTCCTTAGCCACACTTCCCCAGGCTGTTCTTCAAGTCGGATCTCAAAAAACTCCAACTCATCATTGGTCAGGCCAATGTTATTGATCCGGTCATAAGCCATTTCCCACGCTTCGTCTCGTGTCGCTGCTTCAACCGTGAAGTATCCCCGTACGAGGGCCGTACCTATGGCTTGGACGTTCCATGTGGGGAATTTACTTTCGTGTTGCTTCCCCAGCAGTTTCCTTGACGCATTCTTTGCACGACCTTTCTTTACGAGCTTCTCTTCTCCTCGAAGAAGACTGGCCAGTTCACCTTCTTCATCACACCTTCTTCCGGGTGGATCGATTGCCGCCGCGTCGCCGCTGAGCAGCAGCTTGCGGCGCAACGGCGCGTTGCGGCAGGACTCACGCAGCATCGCGCTGCCGGAGGCATGATGACGCCCCCTGTCCCGACTGCGAGATCGTGATGAAGCTGTATTCCAAGCCCGGCGCCTGTTCAACGGCGGACCATATCGTCCTGGAATGGGCCGGCCAACCGTATGCAACCGAGATCGTGGATGCCCAGCGGCTGAAGTCGCCGGAATTCCTGGCGCTGAATCCGGCCGGTTCGGTGCCGGTGCTGGTGGATGGCGATTTCGTGCTGACCCAGAACGCCGCCATCCTGGGTTACATCGCCGATTCGACGCCCGAGTCCGGCCTGGTCGGCGACGGCAGTCCGCGCCAGCGTGCCGAGGCGATGCGCTGGATCGCGTTCGTCAATTCCGATCTGCATCCCGCCTTCAAGCCGCTGTTCGGGCCGGGCATGTTCATGCACGGCAGCGAGCACTACGACACGGTGAAACAGGTCGCGCGCGCACGCGTGCGCAAGCTGTTCGAGTCCGCGGATGCCCGCCTGGGCGTGACCGGCAACTGGCTGGCGGGCTTCCGCAGCGGTGCCGATGCGTACCTGTTCGTCACCCTGCTGTGGGCCGACAGGGTCGGCGTGGACCTGTCCGGTCTGTCGCATCTGGATGCATTCAGGCAGCGCATGCTGGCCGATGCGGCCGTGCAGAAGGTCCTGGAAGCCGAGGGGTTGGCCTGATCGGAAGCCGAGCCTGCATCGAGGCTGCCGGTTGGTGGCACTGCGGGCTTCCATCGCATCCGCATCCAACATGAGTGCGATGTCGATGCGGACAGGAAGCGGTCAGTCGTGCTGGTCCGGCCGCGTCCAGTGCTGGTGCATTTCCAGATAGGTGAACGAGGCCGACCAGGTGATCAGCAGCAACCCGGTCACCGCTTCCATGCCGCTGACCAGGCGGATCGCACCGACCGGCGACAGGTCGCCCAAGCCCAGCGTGGTGTAGATGGTGGCCGAGAAATAGATCGCATCGAACAGGGTGCGGATGCCGTGTTCGCCGTGCACGAATCCCATGTCCGGCTGGTGCTCCAGCCAGTAGTAGGCGATGCCGTAGCACCAGATTTCCAGCACGTGCAGCAGCAGCAGGGCGAAGATCAGGCCGATGAAGCCGCGCCGGTGGCGATGTCGTTCGCGGGCATGGTGGGTGCGCGGGCCGTAGCGGCGCGCCAACCATCGCAGTCCTTCGTAGTGCAGCAGCACCACCACGGCGGTCACCGCGGCGGTGACCAGGGTCACCTTGACGTGCTCGTCCAGCGTGCCGGGCGGAATCAGCGGCATCATCGTTTCGGCATCCGCGTCAGCGGCGCTCCAGCGGCACGTACGCGCGGTCTTCCGGTCCGGTGTAGTTCGCGCTGGGGCGGATGATCTTGCCGTCCTCGCGCTGCTCGATCACGTGCGCGGCACAGCCGGTGGTGCGGGCGATCACGAACAGCGGCGTGAACATCGGCGTGGGCACGCCCATCATGTGGTAGCTGGAGGCGCTGTACCAGTCCAGGTTGGGGGAACATCTTCTTGGTGTCCATCATCAGGTTCTCGATGCGGGTAGGGTATAGGAAGTTCAACCGCCCTTTTTGGCGAGTCTGGCGGGTAGGAAGCGGCCGCGCAAGCGCCGCTTTGGGCACAGATCGGGCACAGATCGGGGGTTCATGCGTGGGTTTTCGACATCGCGGGGCCACGCAGCGGCT